>JACQPN010000005.1 GCA_016207515.1 Euryarchaeota archaeon
CATTCCTTGTTCTCTCAGTTGCCGAATCATTATCCACACCTCGAACCCAATCATCCTCTCGCCTCGGCCATTGGCCGGGCAAGCGGGGGGTGGGCATTTTTACTTCGGCGGAACTGAGCACTTTTCAGGCGGCGTTTTCACTCTCGACTCGCCTTGCCTGCTCAAACCGTTACTTGAAGAAAATACCGAACGAGCGCGCATTCTCGGGCGCTATTCGCAAACCCGTGGAACGCGTCCTTGTCCCTTTGACATCTGCGGAACAGAAGATTCACATCTTAGCGGATTAGGGAGCACTATTCCGGCAAATGGCAGTGCTCACTCCTTAGGAGCGTGTAATCCCGGCGGGATGCTCTTCGTCGTCCGGCGTGATGCTCTCCGCCGATGCTCCTCGAAAAGTGTCGCCCATTTTTCCGCCGATACGCCTCTTGTACGAATGTTTTGGAGCGGTTCAGGCGACAAAATCCGTTTCGTTGATGCTCCGAATGTTCCGGCCAATGGAGAGGCGCCCATGATGTCGCTATTCGTGCGCCAGCGGGCTGGACAAGAGCCCATGATTGCTCACGAGCGGCCTCCTCGGGATCGGGCCTAAAACGATGCATACACGAAACTTGCAGTTTTTTTCACGTTACAGAGAACGACCTCTTTCGGGAACCTTGAAGAAGAAAGCCCGTCCCCATTAGCACGATGGCAAACGAAAGTCGTGTCAGAAAGAAAAGGCAAGCCGCGCGAACGTATCCGACGGGTTCCACCCTCGTGGAACTTACGAAGGAGCAAGCGACCCCGGAGGTCGAAGCGAAACTCGTGGAGAAATTCGGTCCCGCACTAATGTGGGACTGCACGCGAGGACCGGGCCCCGATGGAACGGCGACCGAGTCGGCTCGTTGCATCCTGCTAGATCGCCCGGATTCCGCGTGGACGCGGTATCTTGTCGAGAAAGTCCTCAAGCAACCGAAGAAGGAATCCTGCACGGGAGCAAAGGAGGAGTAGGTCGGCGGGTTGGAAGGAGCCGGAACCAGAGGGAGGCTTCGTGGCCCACGTAGACCCACGCGCGAACCGTTCCACGGATACCGACGAGGGCGACCCACCGCTCTCAACAGGCGCCTTGGAGCCCGCTTGTATGGAAACACTCAATGGGGACCTCGCCGATTCTCCCTTCGGAGGTGGTCAAGCAAGCGCCCTACCGGGCGCGAGCGACGAAATGAAGTACGCCTGGACTCCGACAGGGTCCGGGCTTCGTGCTGAATTGAACAGACTATGGGCCAACGTTACGAACGAACGAAGAATCGAGGAGATGAACTGGACGCTATTCTACGGCTTCCTACGCGAACACGATGGACTTCAACCCGGAACAACGGGTGAAAGATTCCGCCACCTGAAACGGATGGCGGGACTCAGTAGCCACCCGAGAGGAACCCACGTCGATTCTCGCGTGAAGTTGACCGGGAGCGTGGATGAGGTCATAGAGTCATTCTGCGACTTCATCAACGCGCGAAAGGAAGCTGGCGCGAGTTCGGCGGCCATCAAGAACGATTACGTGGCCTTCGGCTCGTACCTGAAGATGCTCCGGATTCCGGCGAAGAGCGTGCTTCCACGACAGCCGCATGTGCTCGGGAAGCCGAAAGAAATGCTACCGAGCCCGGAGAGCATCCATGCTTTACTCCACGACGATTTCGGGATTCGTGACGCGAAACGGAGTTACGAACTCTCGTTGGCAAGGCACCTATTGTTTTTCGACTTCGCTTTTGGGGTCAGGTTCCCGAGCGAGGCATGGTCGCTGCGACTCAATGACTACGACCCGGAGAATCATCTTTTGACGGTTCGAGAACCGAAGAAGGGTGGACGGCTCCGGCAGATAGTGATCGAGCCGCGCTACTTGTGCTGTGCTCCGAACCGGTTGAGCCTCGCCAACTACGTAACGCATTGGAGACCGAAGGTCGATCCCGATTGGACGCAGGAGGCGTTTTTCCTGCAAGCAGACGGGACTCCCTTCACCTCCAAGTCGACGTTGGCAGGATTCCTCCGGAAACTCGTCGCCCCAAAATACCCCTGGTATCACGGTTACCTCGGGCGCACGTGGAATATCAACGCGCGCCTGATCGAGACCGCGATAGAACGGGACAATGGGCGCTTCGAGTACGACTGGGTCTCGGTGGCTAATTGGGTCGGTCACGAGAACCTGTCCACGATGCGGCGCTATTACGACCAATTCGTGGACGTGCAAAGGACCATCCACGGAGCCGAATGGCTCACGAGGGCTTTCGTCACGCCTCGAAAGATCGAGACGCGAACGGATGCTCCAAGAGCAGCCGGTGTGCGGGCCTTCGTTGAGGCTCGCCGGAGGCGGAATGCTTCACTCACCCCCCGAAAATTGGGGGGAGTGGCACGTTCCACTCCTTCAACCTTGGATGGGTCTGTCCGTATTTGAAACGGAGTCGCGTGCACCCCAAGCACGTAGGATACCAGGCTACCCCACAGACCCGACGATGAGGCGACGGAGTCGCCGAATCGGCTGCGCCGGGGAGCGCGAAGCGTTCCACGAGCGCCGATTCGTCCCCCGCAGCCGCGGCCCGAATCGATCTTGCGGTCCATTCAAGGCCCGAGGATTCGCCGTAGCCGAATCCGACTATAAGAACCTCTTCAGTCCAAGTCGGGGGCGTCGACTTGCCCAGTGGTCCAGTACGCTTTCGCCTTTCCTCCATTCGCTCTTAGCCGGTTTCGAAAGGTCTCACGTGGAAAGCCATAAATAGCCACAATCGGTAATCAGGGTTCCCGCGTTCGGGCGCGGTATTGGAGTTGCTTGAAATGGAACCGATCCGAATCCGTTCTGTCCGCCCAGTCGAAACAAAGCCGATCGTCACAGTCAATGGGGCGGCGATTTCACTAGAGGAGCGGCTGGAGGAGGAAGAGGAGCAGTCGGTCGGCGCCGGTTTGAGCGACTTTTCCGTCGTCCGCCGCGCCGCAAGAGGCTTGAAGTCGGTCGGCGCTCGCGGTCTGTGACTGAGATACGGGACATCCGGATCCGAAAGATAATCGACAGCCGGGGAAACCCGACGGTCGAAGTTGACGTTTTCACTGAATCAGGCTTTGGGCGAGCCGCAGCCCCGTCGGGCGCCTCGACCGGTGCTCATGAGGTCGCCGCGTGGCCAAAGCAGGGAATCGATGCGGCCATCGAGCGCGCGAACGCAGCACTTTTCCCGAAACTCGTAGGGCGACACGCGAGCGACCAACGGGAACTCGACGCTAAGCTTGCGGAGATCGACGGTACGCCTGATTTTTCACACGTCGGGGGAAACGTGGCGACGGCGACGTCCCTGGCGTTTGCGAAGGCGGCCGCGGATTCCCTCGGCATCCCCCTTTACCTCTATATCGGCGGGTCGATGGTGGGCCAGTTGCCGCGCCCCATGGGAAACGTCCTCGGAGGCGGCGCCCACGCGGTCGGCGGGACGGACATCCAGGAATTCATGGCGATCTCACTCGGCCCAAGTGTCGCCGATTCCGTGCACGCGAACGCCTTCGTCCATAAGCGGGTGAAGGAGGTCCTGAAGGCCAAGCTCCCTGGCGAGGCGATCGGCAAAGGCGACGAGGGCGCGTGGGTGGCCAAGGTCGGCAACGAAGAGGCGCTCGCGATCGTCTCGCAAGCGTGCGACGACGCGAAGGCGCAGTTCGGCTTCCCGGTGAGGCCGTGCCTCGACGTCGCCGCGACCGAGTTGTATCGTCACGGGAAATACAAGTACCGGGACACCACGAGAAGTCGCGAGAAACAGATCGACTTCATGGAGAGACTCGTGAAGGAGTTCGATCTCTACTCCATCGAGGATCCGCTCGCGGAGGAGGACTTCGACGGCTTCGCCGAACTCACGCGCCGCGTCGGCAAGAAGTGCCTAGTCGTCGGCGACGACCTGTTCGTCACGAACCCGACGCGCATCGAGAAGGGCATCTCGATGGGCGCTGCCAACGCGGTGCTCATCAAGGTGAACCAAGTCGGGACTCTTTCGCGCACGGTGGACGCGGTCCGCCTCGCCCATTCGCACGGGTACAAGACGATCATCAGCCACCGCTCGGGGGAAACGACGGACGACACGATCGCCCACATAGGAGTCGCTTTGGGATGCGTCGCGATAAAGACGGGCGCGGTCGGCGGGGAACGCATCGCGAAACTGAACGAGCTTATCCGGATCGAGGAAGAGTTGGGGGCGCCGCCGAGGCCATCCAAGATGAGTAGTCACTAGGATTCCCCTTGTATCTACAAGTACGTACTCGGATCAAAGACTTTCGGTCGCGCAGTTACCTTTATGAAGGGGAATTGCTCTGGCACCATCCCCGGTCTCCCGCGAATGGGAGGACCGACGGAAGGGGCCGCGGCCTGCCGTCACCGCTTGGGAGCGCCCTCACGATCAAAGTCCGGCCACCGGACGAATGGTGATTGACCATGGAATCGGAACTGAAATACGGCGAGGAACAAGGCCTGAAGGAAGCGGAATCGCTCGTGTCAGAGGACGTCTACCTCTCGTGCGGTATCCACATCGGAACGCAGCAGAAGAACGCCGACATGGCGCCCTTCATCTACAAGGTCCGTAACGATGGCCTTTTCGTGCTTGACATCAAGAAGACGGACGAGCGCATCCGGGCCGTCGCGAAGTTCCTCGCACGTTACCCTCCTGGAAAGGTCCTTCTCGTGTCTGCACGTCAGTACGGTCAGAAGCCGATCAAGGTCATGGCGACGCGCATCGGAGCGATCGCGAACGCGGGCCGCTTCATGCCAGGTTCCCTCACGAACCCACGCACCGCCCAGTTCATCGAGCCCCAGGCCGTCCTTCTCAACGACCCCGCGGGCGACGCTCAAGCGATGCGCGAGGCGTTGAACATCGGCATCCCCATCGCGGCGCTTTGCGACACCAACAACGAGACGCGTAACCTCGACCTCGTCATCCCGACGAACAACAAGGGGAAGCGGTCGTTGGCCTTGGTCTACTGGCTCCTCACGCGCGAGATCCTGAAAGCCCGCGGCGACATCAAAGAAGACAAGGATTTCGACCTACAAATAGACGATTTCGAGGCTCAACTGTAGGGCTCCGTCCTGCCCCGAGTCTTTCTGGCCGTTGTCATGTGCCAGCTTGTGCGCCGCGTATCGCAAGCGGCACGTTCAAGGACAGCGAATGGCCGTTGCGTCCCTTTGTCCGCGTCAGGAGTCCAAGCCGCTCCAGCCGGTCGACCTGCCATTTCGCGCCGCTTTTGGGGATCCCGAGCCGCCTTGCGAGTTCTGAAAGCGTGAGGCCAGGTGTGTGCTCTAGCGTGCTCATCACCGCGATGGCGCGTCCGGAGCGCCTTGCGACCCTTGCTCGCGTCTCGAGAACGCCGAATGTGCGACCAATGGTGAACAAGCGCGTCCTGGAGCCGTCCCTGAAGAACACGACATGATGGAACTCTTCCAGCACTGCAGCGTGGTGAAGGGCTGTGCGATACGACAGATCGAGCGCAGCCGCCGAACACCACTTGGGGAGGGTCTGACCCTCCCCCTTTTCTATGAGGCAGCGAATCCTGGCATCGTGCTCCGTCAACCCGCGGTCGCCGGCACTTTCTACCCGCACGAAAAGGCGGCGCTGGCCGCCCTCGTCGAAAGCTCTCTCGACCATCGCCTTGGCCCCGGCGCGAATCCGGGCGCGTGGCCAGGGGGAAAGCGCATTCGCGGCCTCCTCGTGCCCCATGCCGGTCTCGAGTATAGTGGCCACGTGGCGGCGCATGCCTACAAGACGCTGGCGGAGGACCACGCCCCGAACAGGCTCATCCTGATCGGCCCCAACCACAGCGGCGTGGGGGCCGCCGCGGAGGTATCTCTCGACGACTTCGCAGTTGCGACGGGGACCGCGAGGAACGATTTCCGGTTCGGCGAACGGTTGATCAGTCAGTTCATCAGCGAGGATTCCGGAAGCCACGCCGAGGAGCATTCGCTTGAGGTGCAAGTTCCATTCATCGTCCGCCTGTTCCCCGAAGCCAAGATCGTACCGATCCTCGTGACACAACAGACGAGGGAGATCTCCAAGGCCATCGGCGAGGCCATCGCCCCACACCTTGGTGATCCTGGGACCATCGTGATCGCCAGCACGGACCTGTCCCATTACCTTCCTCCGAACCGTGCGACGGCCGCCGATTCGGTGACGATCGAGGCGCTCCTCACGGGGAGCGCCGACTCGCTCTTTGACGTCCTGGGGGAAGGCGACCCCTCGATGTGCGGCCAGGGGGCGGCTGCGGCGATGCTTGCCGCGGTCAAACCGGAAAATGGACGGCTTCTTGCCCGAGCCCACTCGGGCGACGTGAAGCCCATGCCCAGGGTCGTGGGATATGCGTCGATGGCGTTTGGTTGAAGGGACGCGTTTGTCCGGTTTCCCCTGACACAACTTTTAATTGCCCACACCCACACACATTGACAGGAGAGCATGGGTTCTGGTCAAAAACAAGAGGAATATGTCTTCAAGATGGAACCCGGAATGCTCAACCGTATCCTCGACATCGGCACGAACCCGACGCTTCCCTTGGCGCTTCTAGGGGCCTTGGGCCTCTACGTCGCCCAACCCGGCGGCTACGCGCCCGACCTCTACCTTATGGCGGGCGTCGCGTTGGTCACCGTTTCCGCCATCGTTTACGCATTCACGAAGCTTCGCGGCCAAGTCAAACACGCCGTGATCACGAGCGGCATGATCCTCGTCCAGCCGTTCGCCTCCTGGCGGCGCCGCATCTCCCCGGAACGCGTGAAACGCGTGGTCGTCGTTGGCACGTCTACCGGCGAATCGGTGCAGGTGCAGCAGCTTGCCACGGGCCAATTGCGCGTCGATCCCCTGATGCCGCAAACCTATTTCGTCGTGGAACTCACGACCGACGACGCGGTCTTGCGCTTTGCCGCGAGCCCGAACAACATCGATTTCGTCGTGAACGCCTTGCAGTTCGGCGGGTGCGCGTTCCTGCCGCCGACTAAGACGTCCGCGCGCTCCAGGCAATCCTCGCGACCTGGCCCCGCATAGTGCATTGTCGGCGCCTGGCGCCCGCGACGACGCGACCATAGAGCCGGCGGAGAAGACTCCACCGATCCCCTGTCCATGCGTTACGTGCCCTGGGATCGCCTGACCTTGGCGCCCGGCTTGCCTCGCTCCTCTTGGGGCGGCTGTAGGCGCCGGCGCTACTTCACCGACCTTTATTAAATCGTCCTGCCAATACGCGGCCGTGGTCACGGCCAAGGCACCTGGAAAGGCGATCCTCCTCGGCGAACACGCGGTCGTTTTCGGCGAGCCCGCCATCGCGGTGGCGTTGGACCTTGAGACCACGGTCACCGTGGACGTCGGGGGCGAGCGAAGCCAAGTGAACGAGCGGCCCCTGAACCATAAGGCGCACGCGTACCTCTACGAGGCCGTGAAACTTCTTTGGGACGAACGGGGCCTCGACATCAAGGTCGAATCTGGCCTTCCCTCGGCCGGAGGACTCGGGTCCTCCGCCGCACTCACGGTCGCGTTCGTCGCCGCCCTCTCGAAGCTACGCGACGATTTCAGCGAGGAGGCCGTGGCAAGGCGGTCCTACGAGGTCGAATCCGCAGCGCAAGACGGGCGAGCGAGCCCCACCGACACGTCCACGTCGACTCATGGGGGGGCCGTGTTGGTGTCGAAGGATCGCGGCGAGAAATTCCTGTGGCGCATATCCCGGGGCGAGCGTACTTGGAACCTCCACGAGACGCCGTGCCCCGACATCACGCTCGTCGTCGGGTACACGGGCGAACGCGGGCGGACGGCGGACCAAGTGGCGAAGGTCGCACGCTTCGTGGAGAAAAACGCCCTCGGGCGAGACGTGATCAAGGACATCGGGACGGTGACGCGCCAAGGCAAAAGCGCGCTTGCCGACGGTGACCTGAAGAGGCTCGGGGCCTTGATGAACAGGGACCACGACCTTCTCCACATCCTCGGCGTATCCACGCCGCGGCTTGATGCGCTAGTCGAGGCCGCGCGGCCGCACTCGTTCGGAGCGAAGCTCACGGGCGCCGGCGGCGGGGGCTGCATGATAGCGCTCACCGAGAAGCCGGAGGAGACGGCCGCCGCCATCCTGCTTCGCGGCGGCGAACCGCACATCGTCAAAGTGAACAAAGCGGGGGTCACGGTGCAATGATCGCGATAGCGACCATGATCGCGGTAACGACCGGCCCGCCGCCGGTGGGGTGCCGATGATCATCGTGAAGCTCGGCGGCAGCGTCATCACGGACAAGTCGCGCCCACGCAGCTTCAAGCCCGCCGCGATGAAGCGGCTTGCAAAGGAGCTCGCGGGCGCAAGGGAGGAGCTCATCGTTGTACACGGGGCCGGCTCCTTCGGCCACCACGAGGCGAAACGGGCGGAGATCGCCCGGGGCTACCGCAACAGGCGCCAGCTCCTGGCGCTTCCGAGGATCCATCGGGACCTTCGCCAATTGGACCTTCTGGTCCTTGATGCGCTTCTCGACGCTGGCCTGCGCCCGGTGTCGATACCACCGGCGGCTGTGGCCCGGCGACGCTCGGCCGGGACCGTGACCATCGACACGCGACCCTTCGAACACGCTCTCGAACTCGGCATGGTCCCAGTGAGCTTTGGCGACGTCATCCAAGACAGTAGACAAGTGTTCTCGATCCTATCGGGCGACGCAATCGTCGAACGGCTCTCCGACCGTTTCCGTCCGCGCCTCGTCGTCTTCGTGACCGACGTGGACGGGATATTCGACAAGAGTCCCCTCAAACGAGGTGCTTCCTTGATCCTCGCTGTGAGCGCGAAGACTCTCGGCCTATTGGCCATCGGCGGCTCGACGAAGGTGGATGTCACGCGAGGCATGGCAGGAAAGGCCACGGAGATGGGCCGCATCGCCAGGAGGGGTGCACGTGTGCTCGTCGTGAACGGGAACAAACCCGGGCGGTTGAAGTCGATCCTCGCGGGAAAGGACGCGCTGGCGACCGAGATACACGCCTGAACGACGCCGATGCGCGGAAAACCGCGGGCGGCGAGCCGCGCGGCGTCGGACCCGTCCACGCGGACCCGTCTTGCGCCGTTGGTCCGGGTGCTTTTGACTCTTGTGGGATTCGATTTCGTTCGTCATCGGCGTTTGCCTCCTCGCTCCCGAAAGCCGCGTCGGGCCGAGGTCTTCCACATGGGACGCCTTTGCGCCAACTACATCACGCCTAAATATTGCCGCCGCGTACGGTTACCCGACAGGATGACGCAATCGAGGAAGAAGGACCATGTGGACATCATCCTCAAGGAGGACGTCCGGGCCCGCTGGGATTCGTGGGACGACGTGTTCCTCGTCCATGAACCGCTTCCTGAAGTGGACCTTGACAAGATCGACCTTGGAACGCGTTTCCTTGGAAAACGACTCAAGGCGCCGATGATGATCGCGTCCATGACGGGTGGTTACCCGGGCGCGGAATCCATCAATAACAACCTCGCCTACGCCGCCGCGGAACTCGGGCTTGGCCTTGGCCTTGGAAGCCAACGTGTGGCCCTCACGGACAAGACCGTGCGCCACACGTACGACACGGTCAAGGAGTACGACGTCCCGTTCCTCGCCGCGAACATCGGCGCTCCGCAACTCATCCCGCAAAAAAGCGGAAAGAAGCCGCTCGACGCGAAAGACGCCGCGAACCTCGTCTCGATGATCGACGCGGACGCCCTCATCATCCACCTCAATTACCTTCAGGAAGCGGTGCAGCCCGAGGGCGACATGAACGCCGAGGGCGTCATCGAAGCGATAAGTGGCATCGTTGAAGGTGTCGGGGTGCCTGTCATCGCGAAGGAGACGGGCGCTGGCATCAGTCGCCGCGCTGCCGAGCGGTTGAAAAAATGCGGTGTGGCGGCGATCGACGTCGGCGGCCTTTCCGGGACCACGTTCGCGGCCGTCGAGCTTGTCCGCGCGAAGAAGGAAGGTGCCAAGGAGCAGACGCGGATCGGCGAACTCTTCCGCGATTGGGGCATCCCCACTCCGGTCTCGATCCTCGAATCAGAAGTAGGTCTTCCCATGGTGGCGACCGGCGGCGTCCGAAACGGCGAGGACGCGTTCAAAGCACTCGCCCTCGGAGCGACTCTTGTGGGTGCTGCGGGCGCGACGCTTCCATACGCCGTCAAGGGGAAGAAGGACATCCTTGGTTTCCTCACGATGTTCCTCGCCGAGATGAGGACGGCCTTCATGCTCACCGGTACGAACACGTCCGCGAACGCGAAACGGGCACAGGTCGTATGCACGGGGCGAGTCGCAGAGTGGATGCGGGCGTTGGGACACGATTCACAGAACTTGGCCGCGCGACGTCGCTAGGATCTTTCGGCGGGCAGGATCTTTCGCATTTGACGGTGACCCGTCGGCCTGGCCTGGTCGCGTCCACGGGCGCGGCAAACCTATATAAGTAAGTTTCCCCATCTTCGCGCCCACCGTCAGATTCCGGCATGTTTCCCAGGTCTTGTCGGGCGCGGTTCACAGTGATAACATGGTCGAATTCAGAGTAGTGGTGTCAGACCCGAAAGACGGGAAATCGTACCAAGTGCCGGTCACGGGCCAGCACGCGAACCTCCTTGTGCGAAAGAAGATCGGCGACGAGGTCGAGGGCATGTTCGTGGGGCTACCCGGTTACAAGCTCAAGATCACGGGCGGAAGCGACAAGGACGGCTTCCCGATGAGAAAGGACGTCCCGACCGCAGGAAGGAAGCGGCTCCTGGTCTCCGAAAGCATCGGCTTCCACCCGGAGAACCGCGGTGTCCGCCGCAAGAAGACGTTCCGAGGCGGCGAGATCGGCGTCGACACACTGCAGATCAACGTGGTCGTCGCGACGCACGGGCCCAAGCCCATAGGCGAACTCATCACGAAGCCCGCCGAAGGCGCCACACCCGAACCGAAGAAGAGATAGGTACAAGTACATACCTTTGGGGCTGTAGTTTGGAAATAACTATTTGCAATCAGGAAACGGTGGCGTAACCGTGAAGGTCTCTCGCCAACCCGAAGTGAACATCGGAATGATCGGTCACGTCGACCACGGAAAGACGACGCTCACCCAAGCGCTGAGCGGCGAGTGGACCGACAGGCACAGCGAGGAAATCAAGCGCGGCATCTCGATCAAGCTCGGCTACGCCGACGCCGCGTTCTATCGCTGCCCTAAGGACGCCGAGCCCGACTGTTTCACGACCGAGCAGAAGTGCCCGAAGTGCGGCGAAAAAACAGACCTCATCCGCACGGTCTCCTTCGTCGACAGCCCGGGGCATGAGACGTTGATGGCGAACATGCTCACGGGGGCGGCCCTCATGGACGGCGCCATACTCGTCATCGGCGCCAACGAGGCGTGCCCGCAGCCGCAGACGAAGGAGCACCTGATGGCGCTCGACATCATCGGCATCAGGAACATCATCATCGTCCAGAACAAGATCGACCTGGTCTCTGAGGAGAAAGCGCTCGAGAACCACAGGCAGATAGAGCAGTTCGTGAAAGGCACGGTCGCCGAGAAGGCACCCATAATCCCGGTCTCGGCGCAGCAGAAGATAAACATCGACGTCCTCATCCAGCAGATCGAGAAACTCATCCCGACGCCAAAGCACGACGCGACAAGGCCTCCGCTCGTCTACGTCGCGAGGTCGTTCGACATCAACCTTCCCGGCATCAAGCCGGAAGAGATCCGTGGCGGCGTCATAGGCGGTTCCATCGTCCAAGGCAAGTTCAGCGTGGGCGACAAGATCGAGATAGTACCCGGGCGTAAACTCGAAGAGCACGGGAGGACGCGGTGGGAACCCATACACACGGAGATAACGGGCCTTGTCGCCGGTGGCAAGAGCTACAAGTCCGTGAACCCGGGTGGGCTCGCGGGGATAGGGACACTACTTGACCCCGCGCTCACAAAAAGCGACAACATGGTCGGAAAAGTGGCCGGGACACCGGGCTCGCTCCCGCCGATCCTGGAGAGCTTCACGATGGATACGCACCTTCTGGAGCGCGTCGTCGGATCCGCCGAGGAACTGAAGGTAGAGGCGTTGAAGACGCGCGAACCGCTGATGCTAAACATCGCCACC
Organism: Euryarchaeota archaeon; assembly: GCA_016207515.1. Taxonomy (NCBI): domain Archaea; kingdom Methanobacteriati; phylum Methanobacteriota; species Methanobacteriota archaeon. The sequence continues at coordinate 12,046 of JACQPN010000005.1, forward strand.
GCGACCACGGTCGGCGTCATAACGAGCGCCCGGGAGAGCGAGGCGGAGGTCGTGTTGAAGCTTCCAGTCGTCGCAAGGAAAGGACAACGACTCGCGATCTCGCGCCGCATCGGCACGCGATGGCGCCTCATCGGGTACGGGATAATCAAGAGCGCCCCCGGCCTCGAAGAGAAGGCCCCCGGCCCGGCGGCGAACGACACGGCGCCCAAGGAGAAGAAGGCGCAGTCGAAGAAGCATTGAGGCCGCGACATGACGACGAAATCGAAACGCCCGGTCATCCTCGACAGTAACGCGCTCATGATGCAGTTCCAGTTCCACATCGACATCGAGGCCGAGCTTGGCCGCATCTTCGATTTCCCCTACGAGATAATCATCCCCTCCGTCGTGGTCGAGGAGCTCACAGCACTTGCCGGTGAATCGGTCGGCAAGGACAAGCAGGAAGCCAAGCTCGCGCTCGAACTTGCGAAGAACTTCAAGATCACAGAATCGAAGGGCGAAGGCGACACGGCCATTCTGAAACTCGCCGAGAGCCTCGACGCGATCGTCGTCACGAACGACAAGATCCTGCGAGCGCGTCTGCGGGCCAAGAACGTGCCGAACGTGCACATGAGGAGCAAGGCGTTCCTCACCTTGGAAGGGCACACGGGCGTATAGGACGGTCGGCATCGGCCGCTGGCAGGGACGCATGGGGGTCCCGTTTTGTCAAGAGGGTGACGTGGAGAGCCAGATGGGCACCCGCTCGCGCGATCGCCGCTTCAAGCCATCCAATCACACTCTTTTTATACGGCCCTTCCCACTCAACGCCGTGGAAACGCTGGTTGCGAGCCGTGGGGAGCCATGAGGCGCATGCTAGTCGAGGCCGTCGATCAGGAAGCGGTCGCCAAGACGGTGAAGGCCGCAGTCGAGGCCCGGGGCGCCGTCGTCACGTCGTGGACGGAATCGGAGACCGAGTTCGAGGGGTTGAAAGCGGAGAACGGGGCGTTCACGCGCGCCGGCTACGTCGGCACCTACCAGTACCACGGCGAGAAGGACGTGCATCTTCAGGTGCGCCTCTTCGCACTCCTTCCCGAACGTTTGTTCTGGGCGGTGGTCTTCACAGAACTCGCGGTCGTCGTGGCGTTCCTCGTCACGGTCCCGGCGCCGAACCTTTGGGTGATCTCGGCCGTAGTGATGGCACTGGTACTTGGAGGCGCTTATTGGGCCCGGCGGGAATCGACGAAAATGTCGAGCGAACTCGAACTCGAGTTCGGCGCCTACTTGGCCGAGGAACTCACGGCGGAGGGTGCTCCAGCGGACATCGTCGTCCAGGAAGAACAACTCGATGAATTGGAGGAGATCGAGGCGATCGAGCGCGAGTTGCGCCTGGAGGCGACGAAGAAGGAATTGGCGAAGACGAGGCCCGCAATCATCGAAAGAACAAAGGGCGCGCGTGAGAAGCGACCCCCGGCAAGCGCCAAGCCCCAGGACGACGCGGAAGGCAGGCGGAAGCGTCTTCTTACCCTCAAGGCCGAGCTCGAGAAAAAACGCGCTAGCCGGCAAGAATCGTCGAACACTAGAAGCACCACTTCGGGACCCGCGAAGCCTTAAATACCATTACCGGTATGCAAGGCGCGCCTTCAGGCCTGTACTATAAAGCTTGGGGCAAGCGTGGTCCGGATGGTCCTTCAAAACGCCTTACTCATCTCCATAGGGTCGGCTGTCGCTGCCGGCCTCGTCGCTAGCGGCTTCGCCTTGACGCTCTCGCGACCCGCCAGTCGCGGGAAGGACAATGCGGCGCTCGCGGCCGTGTCGAGCGCCGTCGCGACCCAAGTCAGGTGGCTCTACCTTCGCCAAGGACAAATCATTGCGGTCACTTGCGCTCTTCTAGCCGGCATCGTGGGTGTCTTTGCGACCCCCGAAGCTGGTCTCGCCGTCTTGATAGGCGCGGCCACGACGCTTCTCGTGGGGCTTGCGGCCTTGAACCTGACAGCGGGCGCCGTGTACCGCGTCGCGCTCCTTTCAAAGGACCAAACGCCCGAAGCGCTGCGTCAAGCGCTGAGGGCGGGGACGGCGATAGGACTCCTTTCGACGGGCCTCACGCTCGTCGTTGTCGCCGCCACGTTGTTCCTTCTCGGAGGAAGCGCACTTACGGGTGCCGGGCTACCGACGATCGACGCTCTTCTCGGCTTTGCCCTGGGTGCAGCTACGGTGGCGCTTCTCAACCGGCTCGGTGGCGGGATATTCACGAAAAGCGCCGACATAGGGGCGGACCTCGTCGGCCAGGTCGAAGCGGGCCTCGCCCCCGACGACCCTCGAAACCCCGCTGCGTTCGCAGATGCATGCGGCGACCAATTGGGTTCCGCCGCGGCGGCCGCCTGCGAATTCGCCGAAGTCTACGCGACGTCGCTGGTGGCCGCGATGGCCCTCGGGGTCGCGCTCGCGATCGGGGCCGCAAGCGTTCCCGCGGAGATCGACGCGTGGGCGAGCCTGCCGCTCCTCCTTGGGGCGAGCGGAGTCATCGCTTCCATCATCGCGACGCTCGTCTTCGCGTCGGGCAAGGGCGACACCGTCGCCGGCACGAGGATGACCCGGGCGTACGTGGTGGGCGGGCTCGTTTCAGGCGTGGGGGGCTACTTCGTCGTGAGCGTCGCGGTCGGGACCGAGAACATCGGCCTCTACATCGCCTTCCTCCTTGGCATCCTCGGCGGGATGGTCACGGCACTCCTCTCCGAGAAGTACACGACGCCGTCGGGCAAGAAAGTCGCGGAGATCGCCGAATCCAGTAAGACTGGAAGCGCCACCAACATCATCGCGGGGCTCGGCAACGGCCTCGAAGCGACGGGTTCGCCGACGATGATACTCCTCATCGTCGTCATAGCGGCCTACGCGGCGGGCGTGAGCTACTCGGCCGCCAACTCGCTCCAAGCGGGCATACTCGGCATCGCGCTTTCTGGCGTTGGTCTACTTTCGATCACGGCGATCACGTTGGGCATTTCCATCAACGCCGCGATAACGGATTGCGCGAACGGCCTATGGGCGCTTTCCGGGAACAAGGGGGGGCAGGCGCGCGAAGCGCTCACGGCGAGCGGCAAGGGTGCGCTTCCCTACGCCCGCTCCATCGTCGTCGCCTCCTCGTTGTTTGCGGCGCTCTCACTCGTCCTTTTCTTCGGCTGGCGCGTCGGCGAGGCCTGCGGCACGCAACCCGCAGGAGCGGCGGCCGTGGTGTACAACTACGTCTCCTGCGCCAAGGTGATGACTGGAGGGGCTTTGACCGTGAACATCAGCGACCCTTACGCCCTCGTCGGTCTCTTCATCGGCGGAATGATGCCTTTCCTCGTCACGGCCCACGTCACCCAGGCGGCCTCCAGGACGGCCGTCGGGATCGTCACGGAATCGAGGCGCCAATTGAGGGAGCGGCCGAACATCCTCGGCGGCTCCGAGAAGCCCGACTACGACGCGGTGGTCAAGGCGGGTTCAGAGGCAAGCCTCGCGCAGCTCAGCGTCCCGGCCGTGATCGCTTTGGGCATCCCGCTTCTCATCGGCATGGCGCTTCCCCCGACGGCGCTTGCGGGCCTCATAGCCGGCGTCACGGCCACCGGGCTTCTTCTCGCCATGATGCTCATCCTTTCAGGGGCCGGCTGGGACAGCGCCCGGCAATCCCTGGAGTTTTCGAAGACCGATTCGCCGCAGCACAAGGCGTCGGTCGTCGGCGACACCGTGGGCGATTCGTTCAAGGACGCCGCCGGGCCGGCGCTGAACGTTCTCATCCGCGTGACGGCGCTCACCGCCATCATCCTGCTTCCCTTCTTCCTCTCTCAGAGCCTCATCAGGTAGGTGCCAAGAAATGTACTCGATAGTCCCAATGGAAGACACCGTACGCATCCCCCCGTCAGAACTCGGAAACGACCCCATAGAGGTGACGAAGCTCCTCGTGCGGCGCAGTTTCGAGGGCAGGATGACCAAGCGCCACGGCCTCGTGGTGGTCGCGATGAACATCGTTCGACAGGGCGAGGGCCGCGTGATACACGGCGACGGCGCAGTATACCAGCGCGTCAAGTACGACGCGGTCGTCTTCAAGCCCGAGGTCGGTGAGATCGTCGAGGGCACCATCTGCGAAGTCGTGGAGTTCGGGGCGTTCGTGCGTTTCGGGCCGCTCGACGGACTTCTGCACATGAGCCAGATAATGAACGATTACCTCAACGTCGACACGAAGAACGAACGTCTCATCGGGAAGGAGACCGCCCGCACGCTTTCGATCGGGGACCAGATCCGGGCCCGCTTGGTGACGGTGAGCCTCAACGAACTCTCGCCTCGCGAATCGAAGATCGGTCTCACGATGCGCCAACCGGGCCTTGGAAAGCAGGAGTGGCTCGACGAGGACCGCGCCAAGAAGAGCGGTCAACCCCTGCCGGAGAAACCGAAGGGCGGCCAGGCGAAAAAGCCAAAGCCCGCTGAGGCCCCAAAAGAGGCGTCGGTGGCCGAGACGAAGGAGAAGGAGGCCTAAGGCGATGAAGGCCTGCCGGGACTGCCATTTCATCACGGAAGGCGAATCGTGCCCGTCCTGCCGGGGGACGAACCTCAGCAAGGACTGGGCCGGATACGTCGTCGTCATCGATGCGAAACGCAGTGTGCTCGCCAAGAAGATGAACATCGACGCACCCGGAAAATACGCTCTCAAAGTAAGGTGAACACCTGTACCGACTCCCCGATGGGATGCGTGACGAACTCACGAAGCCTCTCGGGCGCGTGTACACGACCGAGGAAGCGGTAGAGGCCGTCAAGAAGACCGCGTGGCTCGTCGCCGTGGGCGACGTGACCACGGAGTCCTTCCTCGAAGGGGGCCTCGTGCCTCGCGTCATGGTCGTCGACTTCAAGACGAGGCGAAGCGGCGACATGGAGCGGCTCCGCGCCCGGCTCGCGGGGCTCCAAGCGACGACGGTGAAGGTGCAAAACCCCGCGGCCCGGATAACCGATGAGTTGTGGCAGGCGGTCGCCTCGTCGCTATCGGGAAACGGCCACACGGTGATCGAAGTCGACGGCGAGGAGGACCTCGCGGCCCTTCCCGCGCTGATGCTCGCGCCCAACGGGACGGTCATCGCCTACGGGCAACCGGAGATGGGGGTCGTCCTCATCACGGTGGACGCGGCCGTGAGAGCGCGGGTGAGATCCATATTACAACGAATGGAAGTGGAATGATGGAGATAGAGATACAGAACCAGAAGGAGAACGTGCTCTTGAACCGCAAGGAGGTGCACTTCGTGGTGAAACACGCGAAGGGCACGACTCCGAAGCGGGACGAGGTGCGCGAGAAGCTTGCAGGTCTCTTGAACACCAACAAGGCCAACGTCGTGGTCGACGAGATGGAAAGCGAGTTTGGGAAAGCAGAGACGGTCGGCTACGCCAAGGTCTACCCGAGCCCCAAGGCCGCAGCTGACCTCGAACGCCATTACCTGTTGAAGCGCAACAAGTTCGAAGGCCTGCCAGAGAAGAAGAAAGCAGCGGCGCCCGCGGCGGCGGCACCCGCGAAACCGGCGAGGAAGTGAGATAGATGGCACCCCCACCGAAGAAAGGCCCTGCGACAAAGCAGATCCAGGGCGGAAAGGCCCAACTCTACAAGATAGAGGGGAACAAGCTCGTCCGGACGCGGAAATCCTGCCCCAAGTGCGGCCCCGGCGTGTTCCTGGCGGAGCACAAGGACCGCAATTCATGCGGGAACTGCGGCTACACCGAGTTCAAGAAACAATAGACCAGCATATCTGGGCCCGCTTCGGCGGGCCTCCTTTTTTCCTTCGAGTCTCACTTCCCAGCGGACGCTTACGGGCTCGGCGTTGTCGTCACCTCTAAGAGCCCGTCGCGCTTCGAAGGACCCGTGCGCATTGAACGGAACGGCATCGTTCTCATCGTCGTCTCCGCGGTGTCTTTCGGTGGCGTCGCCGTCTTGAGCAAACTCGTGCTCGAAGGTGGCCTCGACGTCCTGTGCCTTCTATTCTGGCGCTGGCTCATCGCGGGGCTAGCGGTGGCGCCCTTGGTCTTGTTCGGCAGGGGAAAGAAGCTACGGCGCCGCACGATCGCGTATGCGTTTGCGCTTGGCGCCGTCGGGCAGTACGGCACATCGGGCGTGTACACGGAGTCACTTCGTTATCTTCCGGCGGCCATCGCGAGTTTCCTCCTTTTCCTGAGTCCCGTCTTCGTCGCGGCCTTCTCCGCGATACTTTTCGGCGAGACTTTGACGCGGCGTGGCTTGGCGGCTCTCGCGCTCTCGGTCTTGGGGCTCGCCTTGATGGCGTTCGCCCCGGGAGGCGAAGCGCCCATCGTGGGGGTCGTTTTGGGCCTTGCCTCCGCGCTCCTTTACGCGTCCACCATCGTCGCCGGGCGCAGGATAATCGGATCCGGGGACGGCCTTTCGGTGGCCTGGTTTCTCATGCTCGGGGCGACCACCATGTTCGCGGCGACCGCCCTGGCAAGCGGTGGCCTACACGGCCCAACGAGCGCAAGCGTCTGGTCCGAGCTCGTGGTGCTCGGTGTGGTCAGCACGGCCTTGAGCATCGGGACCTTCTACGTGGGGCTCCCCCTCGTCGGCGCCCCGAAGGCGGCGCTTGTGAGCACCCTTGAGCCCGTGAGCACGCTGATCCTCGCATTCCTCGTCCTTGGGGAGAACCTCACGATCGCCCAATACGCGGGCGCCGGCCTCATCTTGGCCGCCGTCGCGATCGTAGCGACTGAGAAGAAAGGCGCTCCACCCGGGCCGCCGATCCCTTAAGGCGGAGTCCCCTCACGTCCTACGCGGTCGCGAGGCGCCCGAGCCTGTCTCCTTGATGAACGTCCCCTCGCGGTACTCCTCGAGCGCCGTCTCGATCTCCCGCTTCGTGTTCATGACGATGGGACCCCACCAAGCGACCGGCTCGCCCAAGGGTTTTCCAGAGACCAGGAGGAAACGTGTCGGCCTCGGTCTTGCCGTCGCGCGAACGGTGTCTCCTGCTCCGAGGATCGCCAAGTGCTCTTGCGGGACGACGGACTCCTTGCCTTCGCCAAAATCGACGCTTCCTTCTAGAACGTAAGCAAGCGTTGTGTGACTCTTCGGGATCGCGTGTTCGAACGTCGCGCCAGGTCCGAGGGTCACGTCAAGATACGAGGGGTCCACGACGATGTCCCGGACCGGCCCCTTGACGCCCGCCAACTCGCCGGCGATCACTCGCGCCCTCTTCTCGGGCGTCGCGATGATGGGGATCTCGGGCGCCTTGATCTCCTGATAACGCGGCGGCATCATCTTCTTTCGCGCCGGAAGGTTCACCCACAATTGGAACCCGCCCATGCCGGTGCCAGAGGCCGGTCTTGGCATCTCCTGATGGACAATGCCGCTACCCGCCGTCATCCATTGGACGTCGCCCGCGCCGATCGTGCCCTTGTTCCCCATACTGTCCTCGTGATCCACCCGACCGTCGAGCATGTACGTCACCGTCTCCATCCCGCGGTGGGGATGCCACGGGAACCCCGCGACGTAATCGAGGGGGTTTTGCGAGCGGAAATCGTCGAGGAGAAGGAATGGGTCGAGACGAGGGACCTGGTCGTGGCCGAAGGCGCGCTTGAGGCGGACACCGGCGCCTTCGATTGCGGCGCGAGCGGGGAGGATCTCAGCGACGGGGCGGGTCGGTTTCTTCGCAGCGGCCATAACAATAGGGATTCGGCGGACACGGTATATAGAGGCTGAGTTACTGGAAGGGTGGGGGCGCGCCGAGGACCGGAGCGGAACCCAAGGTTCTGCTAGGCCGACGGGAGCCCCGAGCTCCCCTACGGAGGCCAGAAGTCTCCAACGTTACGTGGCCGCGGCCATGCGTGCGCTCGAACTCTGCAAGATTCCTGATAGTGAGCGCGCCCGTCGAGATTATCGCGTGGATTTGCCGGCATGGACATCCGGACTCTGATGGCGGGTTGGGGTGCAGCGGTGGCGTCGCCCGGAAATTCACTTTGCTTGGTCCGCGCCCCTGGTCGGCGCTCGCCAATTGCGCGATTCCGAGACTGTTCGTGGAAGGGTTTTCCGCCTTAAGGCGTATTCTTTATATATTATTACGTCCTAAGACGTATTATGGCTGGACGCTCGCGCGGGTTCATTCACTACTGCGAGCGCCTCTTCCTGGAAACGGATGCGCCCGTCCGATCGACCCGTCTCTGGCACGAACCCGGCACCACAGCGTCGACGGTGCACCAATGGATCCGCCACTTGCGGTTCCACCGAGTCATGACCCCTGTGGACGGCGGCCATCGGATCGATCGCGTGAGGCTCTTGCAAGTGCTCGCGGCCCATCGCATCGCCCGCATCCAGCCCGTACATGAAGGCGCGGTTGCCTTGGATGCTCGCGGCTTCTCTCAGGTCTTGAGCCAACGACGCATTCCGCACGCGCTCTGCATGCTGTCCGCCGCGAACGAGTGGACATTCTTTGAGCCGCGCTATGCAATCGACGTCTACGTCCGACGGGCCGATGCCCCGCGCGTGAGAGCCCTCACAACGGTAGGCCGCTACCGCGTGAACCTCTACGCCGAGAATCTCGGCGAGGTCCCGACGCGGGAGAGAGATGGCGTCCCCATCACCGACCTCTTCCAGACGCTCATTGATTGCCGGGCTCACCCCGAGGGTGGAGCACATGCGCAGTTCCTGGAACGAGTTTTGTTAGACAGGGCGAAGGTGACGCATGGGGCGGCGGCCAGGTGATGCGCACCGCGAGCTCGTGGACCCCCGGGCGTACGAGGTCGTCCGCCTCGTGATATCGCGCCTCGAGGAATGGGAGACGGAGTACGTCCTCGGCGGTGGTTGGGCCGTGTACGCCTATGGGTCCCGTGTGCCGAGTGCGGATACAGACGTCTTCTTTCCCGACGCTACTGGGCATGTCGTAGTCGAGCGGCTGGCTTCCGAGACAGGCATCACGACGGGGCAAGGCGCGCAGTTGGAGGCATTGAGCCTCGACGGCTTCAATTCCATTCTTGGACAGGACCCGGATTTCGGGGAACCAGACCTCGGTTACGTTCCACGAGGCCTGCTTGCCGGGCGCGTCCTTCGACGAAAGTTGGTCCTTGAGACAGAGACCGTTCAAGCCCGCGTGCCAACGGCTTCCGCATTGGCTTTCATGAAATTGAAGTCGTTCCACGACCGCGACATGGCGTGGCAAGCACTACGCGACCCGCTCGTCATGTCGGGGCTCCACCCGAGTGAACGCGGTATCGTCAGGGCGAAAGCGGAGTCCTACTACTATCGGAAGGCGGGCAAGGATCTCTATGACATCGCCTTCCTTTGCTCGGCCGCGTGCAAGCTGTCGGACTCTCTCGAAATCTCGGCAGAATTCGGGCTTCGCGAAGCTCTCCGGGCGCCGCTTGAAAACGTGGCCCCACAGCTGATGAATTTCGCGCTCGACCTGGCCGGAGGCGACCGGGCCACCGAGACGCTGCTACGAGATCTGGAGAACGAGCTGCCCAAATCATGAAAAAGAGCGAGCTACGGGCAAGTCCGAGTTCGACCAGGTTTTGCGCGGAATTCGGATTGATTCACGGGTTTCCCTCATGAAAAATATTATCCGTACTACTTTATGACGCGCCCGCCGAGATTATCGCTTGGATTTGCCCGTAACGCCACGACAAAGACGATAGGCCGCGTCCCTTTCATGATCGCGGTTCGGAACCTAACGACGACCCTTTCGGTCGCTCCTGCCCGAGCCCGCCGGAATCGGATTCCGGATACGATCAATATCCGCCACAAGGACCTCCCTTACGACCGCGTGGTCCGTGTTCAACTTGAACAGCCTAGACCGACCCAGTACCCTGGTTTCCACGACCAAGCCCTGGGCCAAGAGTTCCGACAGGTCCGCGTAGATCGTGGGTCTCGATATTCCCGTCGCTTCCGCGAGTTCTGTGATCGGGTAGTCCATGCTCGGGTGGTCTCCCAGAAAGTCGAGGAGCCTGTTCCGCGGACTCTCCCCGAACATCTCTGCAAAACCCATATTACATCAACGTAAAGCACTGTATACGTCAAACTATTTAGATGTACGCCCTTGTCCCGTCGTGCGAAGGCTCGATGCGCGAGAGGCCGCCATCTGTTTCAAACTCTACCGACACGGCCGCGTCGGCGCCGGCCACATCCTCATTGACAACCTGGTGAAGGGCTTCCCCAGTCATGAATTGGGCGAAATCCGAGACTCCGTGGAGAAACTCATCCGGGATGGCGTTCTGGTGCCAAAAAGCACAGCCCATGGGAAGGCGGTCTACGTCAACACCCGACTCCGGCTCGACGTCTACGACAGGATACGCGAGCACAAGGATTTCGCGTGGCTGCCGAAATGATGCTGGCGCGGCGCAACGTCGGACATCGGATTCCGTCCCGCCGATGGATGCCGTGTTACGGGCAAATCCAAGTTCGAACGCCTTTTCAGCCGAGGGCGTAATGTGTTTCCGCGCTTCTTCTTGGAAAAATATTATCACGTTTAGTTTATAACGCGCCCGCCGAGATTATCGCTTGGATTTGCCGGTAAACCAAGTGCGTCGTTCCATCGGTTGTTTACTGTTTTGGCGCTAAGGCCAGTGGAGCGACGACGGCCCGATAGTCGTTGAGGGAAACGTCCAGATGACCAAGAGCCTTTGTCAAGTATTGGCTGCCGAGGACGGTCCGGACCCTGGTCGAGGCGTCGGGTAAGAGCCGGTGCACGGCCTTTCGCATGGCGAGCGCGTCGGAGCCTCCGTGGGCGGCAAGGGCAAACAGATCGCAAAGGTCCTTCACCGCTTTGTCGTCCTTGGTCCGGTCGGGGAAACTGTGGAGTTTGGTGGCGACGAGGAGCGGCGTGGAGGGAAGGCACACGCTTGGCGCAAAGCCGGAGGCCCGCGGGTCGGGATCCTCCTCGGTGAAGGCCGTGGCAAGAAGGGGCTCGTCGATTGGGTCGAAACCGAGAATCTTGCGAGAGAGTGGGTGCCTCGCGGTGACCATCGGGTCCACGTAGAGCAGATGGTAGTGCACGTCCTCGATGCCCACCTTGGGCTCGACGCCCAAGGCCTCCCCCTGTTCATCCAACACCAGCCGGAAACGGAAAGCGCCCGAAGGCTCGAACCCCAGTTCGCGCAGGCGGTGCGGGGCCTTTGCCGCCGCACTTTTTGAGAACACGTCGGAGGACCACAGCGGGTCCACGAAATAGGCGAGATCGATGTCCCGGCTTCCGAAGTATTCCTGACCAAACGCGTTCTGCCACCCGTCTCTTACACGTAGGCGGACGGCGTGACCCCCGGCTAGCGCGACCGGGGTGGGGAGATCGTTCACGAGGGCGCTCAGGCGTCTTTCGCTCTCCCTGGTCAGGAGATTATCGTACACGGGCGTTGGCGACATGGTGCTCACGTTCGATCAGGAGTTCGGCGGCCTCGGCGGCGCTGCCGCCTTCCTGGAGGAGATCAACTATTACTTGCGGCAGCGGGGCGACGGGAATCTCTTTCCCGCCGACCTTTCGGACGCTGCGCTCGTCACGGACTAGGCTGTACGGGGCCGGGATCAGGCGGAAGTTCGAGCCACCGAGTTGTCCGCCCGCCTCTTCGAGGATGAGGCGTCTGGCTCGAAACACGAAACCTCCATCCTCGACGAGGCTTGCTGCCTGGTAGTCGAGGTCGGCGGGTATGTACACATCCATGCGTCGCGGAAAGAGGTGGCCTGCGTACGCGTTCTCGGCGTAGTACGTGGTGGCCATGGCGGTAAGCGACACGAGGTCTTCTCCATCGTACATGTGGAGCGGCACTGGCGCTTTATCCAACAAGAGGAGCGCCTTTACGGGATCCGGCACGAAGAAGCCGAACCCGCGGGCCGGTTTTCTATGGTCCGCCCACCACCGATATGTTGCGGGCGCGTCGATGACGGTGATCGGCGGACCGAGATCGATGAGACGCGCTGACGCGAGCTCATGGGTGATCTGGTGGGCCCACGAATAGGCGGTCTTCGCCGTCATGGCGAGCGCGTTGACGGAACGAAGGGCTTCCCTGGAGTAGCGAGGTAACGAGAGTGATCGGCCCGCGGCGCCTAGCAGGTGGCGCATCACGGTGTCGCGGGCTGGACTAGACCACTTATCTGCATTTGACACAGTTCATCTACTCCACAGATATCCGTGATTCCTTATATTTAAATACTTTGCAGATAACTACGCTTGGGCTTGGTCGAGACTTCAAAACAGAGGCTGCCCCGCGCGCACCATCGGCAGGTTGCGCCGGCCGGCGGTGGCGGGTCGAGGGCCAGGACATGGGCAACGTCGTCGAGGAAGGGCATGAACGCTTCGTCGTCCCTCTTCATCTCCACCCACGTTAGCGACCCGTCCAAGGACGCCTTGCCCTCCGCGTTGGCGTCGAATGTCGCCGGCGAGAAGCACAGCAGCCCCATGCGCTTCACGGGCGCGGCCGCGAACTGCCTCGCCGCCGGCTTCTCGAGCGCAATCGCGTAGGCGTGCAATTGCCGCGCGTAGAGCGCGATGTGTGCGTCCTTCGGGTCCGTGGTCTTGAAGTCGATGACGCAGTAGGTCCCGTCGTCGAACTTGATCAGGGTGTCGAAGATGCCTCTCAGGACTATCCCGCGCGACTCGCCGATGATTATCGGTTGGCTCTCCACCCACTGCCCCGCATGGGCGAACCGTCCGGGCGGCAGCCCCAGCCCAAGGTCGTCCGTCCGCGTCCCCATGAAACGCGCCTTCATCGCAGCGCTGGCGGAACCTTGGGTTCCGCCGCGCCGTGCGCAAGCCCGGCTTGCGCGACGGCATCGATGGTCGTGAAGATCTTGGGGAAGGGCGATGGCGGGCGACGGATCCCCTGGACCACTTTGAGGTAGAAGCAGCGCTTACACTCTTCCCAGAGGAAGGCGATATCCAGAGCCCGTAAAGAACGCGTCGGCGCCAGCGCCGTCGGTCCATCGTGTGTCTTTGCCAAAAAGAATTTTGTTGCCGGCGGAAATCATACTACGGGCAATCCTACGTCTTGCAGGTACCCAAAGGTCGGATCGTAGAATTCCGGCTTTCTCGTGGCGTCCGCCGCGTCCCCTTCTGGGACAACAATAATCATCCCTTGCCGGGCACGCGTCATGAGTACGCGGTAGGCGTTCTTCAGATAGAGTTTTCTTTCGGGTGACTTGATCCGTTTCCACTGATCGCCATGAAACGACCAATGATCCCAACCCTTCTCATGGTATCGTAAGTCCGCGTCCCATGCAACGCACGTCCAATCGAGTTCTAATCCCTGAACATGAAATTCCGTGGCTACGTCCTCCAAGTAGTACGAGGACCGGACGTCCTCTTTTCCATCTAAAAACCAATGCACGGGATCGACCGGCGATCGAACGTGGATGGCATGCGGTTTCAACCGCTCGGCTTGCGAAGAGACAACTATTCCGTACCGCTCCGACCCTCGGGCCTTCTCTTTCAGCCATGACTTGGCCGTACCCAAGCTCCGGGTCAATACAATCGGATAGCGGTCGGCTTGCCGAATCGAACGCCGGGCGCCATCCAAATCGACGTCCAAGATCTGCTTCACGAGCAGTGAAACGTTCTCCGCTCGAAACGAACGCATCGACGTGGCAAGGTGGAGCTCCGACTTCATCGTCACGTTCGGTCGCGGGCCAAGTGAATCGATCGCTCGTCCCGCCGCATATTCGGTGTCATGTAAGCGCGGCGAAATGAAAATGCCCCAATCGGGGTAAGATCGATTAAGTGATTCAATCCATTCGCTTATCCCGGCCTCGCCCGTGTTTATTTCTTGGCCTCCGCCTACGAGACAAATCACGACTGCCCAATCCGGGTGCCGATCGAGGCACGAGATGAGGAATTCCGGCTCTGACATGGAAAACCCCGGACGCTGCTTCTTGCGACTCATGAACGCAGCTGTTTGCTTCCGGTTCCACGCACGCTGGGCTTCATCGAAGATTGCGACGCGCTCGATCGGGGGCCCGTCGTCCTTCAGGCATTCATCCCGGAAATTGTGGATATTTTGAATGAACGCCTTAACGCGGCTCCGCGTTTCCCCGAGTCGGACCGAGTGCCCGGCCTCGTCCGACCGTCGCTTCTGGTCACGGGCAAGCGCTTCGCGCAGTATCTTGACGAGTGGGCCGTTTCCGGACAGATATACTGCATGCAATTCGCTCTTGGCATCCATGTGCTCGGTCGCAACATTGAGTCCGACGAGCGTCTTGCCCGCGCCGGGGACGCCTGTGACAAAACAAATCACCTTGCGCGATTCCCCCCGGGCGGAATCTATTATTTCGGACAGAAGATGCGATGTCGCGGAAAGATTCACCGCGCCGCCGTCGCTTCTCGCGATTTCGGTTACAGAGTGATTCCCGTAAAGCGCACACGCCGCCTCGATGATTGTTGGGGTCGGCCGATACCGACCGGACGTCCATGCCCGCCGGTCTATTCGCAGACCCGGCGCCCGGGCCAGGATTTGACGCATGGTGGGTCCGAATGTCCGGAGGTTTGCGCGAATCGGGTCGAACAGACCGTCGTTCAACCTTTCGGAAAGAACAGGCGACTCGGGGTCGCTCGCGCCTGTCGCGATCAGGACCGGTACAATGAAGGCGTGATGGCTGGCCTCATGGAAATTCTTGAGGTCTAGCGCATAATCCCAAACTTGTTCAATGGCATGGCGAGGAAACGTCTTCTCGCCAACCTTGAATTCCAGAACGAGGATCACAGAGTCGAGAACCAGCACAACGTCAATCCGACGGCCCATCCTGGGAATCACGTACTCGAAAAAGATGGCACCATCCATGTTCCCGAGTGCCGCCTGAAGAAAACCCACCTCTTCACGCCATGCGGCAAGCTGCGCTTCCGTTGGTGGAAGGCCGACTTGGCTTGCCTCAGCGGCCAGACGGTCGAGGATTGCGCTCCCATCGGCCTTGGAGAAGTCCGTGATTTCGCTGGAGTAAAAAGCCCGGTCCATCCGTCCCGTCGAAGGGTGGCAGCCGATATGAAGGCTGGGATCGACGCGATGACGCGGAGGAACGTCCGGTCATGCTTGCGTCGCCTGGACCCCGTAATACCGAGATCCATGATCGGGCGAGGCGGGTGGCGTCGCAATTGCTCTTAGCGCGCCCGCCGAGATTCGAACTCGGGTCCTGAGGTCCGGAACCTCATGTCCTATCCAAGCTAGACTACGGGCGCAGTAAGGGGGCGGATTCCGTACCTCGATATAACGTTGCCCTTGCTTTTCAGAACGGCTGGCCGGAGTTTTTCCGTGCACCCTAGCGGAACCTTCAGTTCCGCTGGGGCTAGGGAAGCTTCGCTTCCCTGCGCCGCTTTTTGCCGCTTGACGGCAAAAAGGGTGCTGTGCCTATCCAAGCTAGACTACGGGCGCCTGAAGCGGAGCGAAGCTCCGCGAAGCCCCGGGGACGAGGCCCGAAGGGCCGAGTCCACGAGGGCACGCGGGTTCGCCCTCAGGCGAAGCCGCGTGTAAGGGCCGGATTCCCTGCCCAGATATAACGGTGTCCCTGCGGTTCGAGATGGTTGGCAGATTCCTCCGGGGATGCGACCAATGGAGGTGACGTCGTTAGATGCTGGCGAGCGTTATTGTTACCCGCCCACCGAGTGCACCCTGAATGCTCCGGCCACGGTGTATTCGACGCTCAATGGCGCCACCCCTTCGTTCTCCCACAGCAGGCTGAAAATGTCCCGCCTCATGGCAGTGAACGTCCCCTCCCCTTCATGGGCGGTCTTTTCCACGTGGTTGGTGGTCACGCCGTCCTTGTGGCTGTGGACGTTGAAGTATATCATTCCGTCCGCCTCGACTACTTTCCACTTGTAGGTGAGGGTCGCGTTTTCTTCCATTACGAGGTTGGCTTCGAGGAATTGCCTCGCCGCGATTGATTTGGTGTCCTTCAGTTCGGCGGTTGTGACCACTTCACGCGTGAGAGTGATCGCGACCGTGTATGCCTCGTCGACTGCCCGTTGGGTGCGGACGATTATCTTCCATTTGCCCGGTAGTGGCGGCTCGACGGTCGCCACCGAGCTCTTCGTGTCGCTCTCTGGAAAGCCTGATCCCTGGTTCTTTCCCGAGGGGTCGAGCAGTGAGAAAGAGAGCGCGGATGCCGCCGATGCCCATGTGAGGTCGGCTTTGATGTCGACGACGCGCGCCTCGACGTCGAATTCGTGGATCTTCTCGCCGGGCGCGACGGGCGTTCCTGCGAGTCGGTCCGTGAAGGTGGTCTTGATCGGCGCCAATGGCTCGCTTGAGGTAGTCGGTGGCGTGGTCCCCGCCGCCGGGTCGTCATTTTGCTGGGTCACGCATCCCGAGAGAAGCATGAGGGCCAACGCAAGGTATGCAAGAGGGCTCCGATGGGCCGCCATCGTTTGGTCCAGCACAGGAAGTCGCCTTAAACCTTCTTGTGGGGGACGGTCGCGGGACCCGCCCATGGCGCCTAAAGTGTAAAGCGGGGTTAGCCGTTGGCAGGTCGATGCCGCCGAAACAGACTGCCCGTAGCCTTCTCGAAAAGGGCTTGAAGCCGAAGACCCCAGGCGAGATGCTACGCGAGACCATCCTGACTTCACTCAGCAAGCTTCACTCCGACGGGTTCTCCCGCGAAGAGTCGATGCAAGCGCTCTTCCCGAACACGATACTCGATTCTGACGTCCTGGAGACCGTGACGTCGGCGCTCCTTTCCGGGAACAATTTTCTCGTCATCGGGCCCCCCGGTAGCGGGAAGACGACACTTGCGAAGGACGTGTGGCAACTATATCCCAAAGAAGGTGTCGCGGTGGAGACCTGCCCCGTGCAAGATGACCCGTTCTCGCTGGTGGACGAGAAGTTCTCGAAGACGGCCCCCCCATGCCCCTACTGCAAGACGAGGTACGGTGGCGTTTCACTCCAAGAACTCGGCGAATTCGACCCGAAGGCGGTGAAACCGGACGAGGTGCCCGTGAAGCGGCTGCACTTGAGAGAGGGTTATGGTTTCGCGCGGGTCCAGGGCTCACCCGAGGTGTTCCCGGACAATCTCACCGGTTCTATCAACCTCTCGAAATTGGAAGAGTTGGGCGACCCCACGTCGCCCTTGGTGTTGGAGCCTGGGAAACTTTTGCAGGCAAACAGGGGCGTTCTCCTCATCGACGAGATCGGGAAGTTACCGAGGGGGACGCAAAACGTCCTTCTACAAGCACTCCAAGAACGGATCGTGACGCCGGCGAAATCAAGGGAAACGTTCCCGGCGAGTTTCATCGCCGTCACTACGTCCAACCTCGACGACCTCGACAACATCAGCGAGCCGTTGAACGATCGCCTCGTGAATCTCCAGGTTCCCTTCAACAAGGACCATTCGAAGAACATGCGGATCGTTGAAGTGGCGTTCAGCGCGCAAAACGCCGTGAAGATCCCATGGGTGTTTCGCGAGGCGAGTGTGCACCTCATCGAGGAGTGGCGTAAGACCAGCCAAGGCCTCCCGGAACTCTACGAGGTGGGAAGCAACAGGAGCATGATCGACGTCCTACGCCGTTCCGAATCGTTTGCCGTCCTCGCCGGAAGCAGCGCTTTGAGGGCCGAGGACTTCGGCCGCGGGATAAAGGAGGCGATGCGGGGCCGCATCAGGGCACGCGGCTCAGACAGCCTCGACGAATCGCGTTCCATCGTCGACCAGTTCGTCGAGAAGACCTGGCGACGCTCGTTGGAGCGTTCCTGCGTCACCCACTGGTGCCTGTTCTTCGAGGGCGAGTTGAAGAAGGACCGGGCGGAGGCGGAGAGGGTGTTGAAGGAGGTGCGAAGTGTAGTCACCATGGACGCAGAAAAACAGGTGGAGGCGCTACGAGACCACAGCCCGCACACGCGCTACAAGCGGTTCGCCGACCACGTGGGGCGCATGGAGCGCGCCACAAAGGCTGACGTCCCGGGAAACGTCGCAGGCACCATAGCGCTCTTCGACGAACTCAAGGTCTTTGACAAGGACCCGGCGAAGATCTGAGGGCCATGATGCGAAGGCGAGTTCTCGCTGGGGGTTGACGGTCTTCTCCCACATCCCCGATTGTCTTTCCTGGGAGGACGCCTTCCACCTCACGAGCGAAGAGAGATTGGAACTCGTAAGACGCCTTGCGGAAGAAGGCCCGGGTGCGATCGACAGGTTCCTTGAGGAACGAAAGGAACAAGGCGGCCTGGGAGCGCATTTCGAGGACGTGAAGCGGCGTATGGAGGCGTTCGCCGCAGAAAGACGGCGCCGACTCCTCGAGGAGTTCGAGGAGAGGCGGAAAAGGGCGGAAGCGGAATCGGGCCAGAAACTCGTCACCGTGAGCGAGGCGAAGAAGTCGGCAGAAGAGCGGCTTCGAGAGCTTCTTGCCTCCCGGGACGCTGAATTGCGAGGCGCGCTACTTGGCGGAGACCTCGTCCGACTCACTTTGTCGGCAAGCCCAGGCGAAGAACGGAAACGTGGTCCGATCGACGTGCTCCTCGGTTTCATTCTGGGAATTCTTGCCGCCATCGGACGCGTTTGGCGATCGTTCCTTTCGTTCCTAGGCCTACGACGACGGGCACGGCGCACCACAATAGCAGCGTTTCGAGGCCTCGCGGGAACTTACGCCGAGATCGAGGGACGGGTCGGACTCGCGTTGCGATCAAGCGACGATGTCCGGTCACTGGTGCGCCAACGAATGGGCCAACTCAGGGCGGGAGACCGGTTCTCTCTCTGGTGGCGTAAGCTCCTCGGCCTCGAAGACGACGAATCCATCCTCCGCCGGTTCATCGAGGACGAGGTGGAGAAAGGCCTCACCGAGAAGGAACGCGAGATGATGCGGCAACGGGAGGAGTTGGAAAAGAACCTCGCGGGCCTCGATGAGCGGCGCCGTGCCGAGGAAGCCGAGACCCAAGGCGAGCTTGACCGCATCGAACGTGAACGCGAGGCGGCGATAAAGAGACTACGGGAACTCGCCTCGAACGCGCCCAGGGAGAGACTACGCCAAGAGGTCGTGGAGGACCTGCTCGCGTCGGGCCTCGTCCGGGAGACCGAAGGCAACATCACGATCACGCACCGGCTCATCGACAGGTTCGCAGACCTCGTACTCGCAGCGGAGACGAAGTCCGCCAGGAGCGGCAAACGAAGCGGCTTCGGTCGGACGGCGGAGGGTGAAGGCGATTACGAGCGCTCGCCGCTTCTCTCGCGCGAAGACATGTCGAGGATGGACATAGCCGAATCCCTCGTTTCCGCGAGGTTGAACCACCCGCGCGTGAAGCACATGTTCGACGACGACGTCATCATCCACCGCGAGATACGCTCCGCCGTCACACACGCGGTCCTAGTCATGGACGCGAGCGCCAGCATGGAAGAGAACGGACGGATACTCGCGGCAAAAAGAGCGGTCCTGGCGCTCCACAGCGCCGTAAAACGATCGAACCCGCGTAACATCGTCGACGTCCTCGTGATGAGGACGGACGTGCGTAGGATCGACCTTCTCGAGGCGTGGAACCTCAAGCCACGGGGCTTCACGAACACGGGGAGGGCACTGAGGATGGCGTCGGACCTCTTGGAGCGGGAAGGCAAGGACAGGCAACTCCTCTACCTCGTGACCGACGGCCTCCCCGAGGCGCACACGGAGGGCGGCGAGGATCTTGCGGGCTTTCCCGAGAAAGCGATGCGCTCGGCGCTCGATTCATCGCGCCGACTCCGCTCTCTTCCGGGCGCCTACTTCGTCCAGGTGCTCTTGGAGGCCAAGGACCCCACGTACGTCGAGGCGGCGGAATCCATAGCCTCACAAGGCAAGGGCCGTGTCCTTCGCGTCGACCCGGGCGACTTGGCCCAAAGGAGCCTCGCCGAATTCAGTCGTGCGACGAGGCAGTGGCAGGAAATACCGGCCTGAACCCTTGAGCGAAGGGGACCTGTGCGCCGGCCGCTTCGGGGCGGGCCTACGCGACCGACGTCAATGCCGTCCACCGGTCCCGACCTTTACGACGAGGCAAGGGCATGGGGAGCGTTTGAGCACTCGATCCACCGTACTCCCCCAAAGGAACTGATGCGCACTTGGCTTCCGAGTCGCGCCCAGCACAAGCATCGTGGATCGGGCCTTGCGGGCGTAGGAAAGGATCGACCGGGCGGCGTCGCTGGATTCGGTCACCGCCTCCTCATAGGGTACGTCCTCGGCGTCGAGGATCATCGCACATGATCGAAGGACCTCGTTCACGCGAGTTGACGGGGCGCCGCGCGACGCCGCGTGGAAAAGGGTCACCGAACCTTTCCGGACGGACGCCGCGCGAGCTGCGTCGCCCGGTCTAGAGCGGGGCTCATCCCCCCGTGGACTCGCTAGTGCGGCGGCCACTTGAGTGGCCAACACGGAGTGGTCGTAACCGGCCGTCGGGACGAGGACGCGCGTAGCATCGACCTGTGTGTGCTTCTTGTAGTCGACGACCATCACGTTAGTGGGACTGCCACGGACGACGTCGTCGACGAGGTTTCCAAGTAGGAGCCGCTCGCCCCTGTCCTTTCCCGTCGATCCGAGGACCACGAGGTCGTGGCCGCCGGCCTTGGATTCGTGAATGATGGCGGCGGCTTCGGAGCGGGCAAGCATTATCTTGGACCGGACGACGGCCCCCCGGGCCTCGATCGAGGCGGACAGTTCCTCCAAGAGTTCCCCCGCCTCTTCGACGCGGTCGGCGACGTACCCCGGTCGCCTCTCGGTCGGGAGGGTGATGACGTTGAGGAGCATCACTTCGCCGTCGCCGCGCACAAGGCGCGGCAGGAGACCCTCGACGGTGCGCAAAAGGCGCGGAGAAACGGCGGGGACGAGGATGCGGCGAAAGAGCACGGCAGCGAATCCCCGTCCTGATTATTAACGGGGACGACGAAGCACCAACATCGGCCCCAGGTGGCTTACCCGATCTTCTGAAGCCAGCAAACCTTTCAGAACGTGCTGGGTCTCGACGTCGTCTGGTTGGGCCCACCCGACGGCGGCGCCGGCGGCAGATGCGTGAGTACGTCGTGCTCGAAGCCGAAATTCATGGTGGGTTCGCCCCCGAACGTCGTGTCCCAGGAGAAGAACACCTTGTACTTCCCGAAACCCGCCTCGTTGAAGTTCGGCCGGTAGAGGGTCATCTTCTGCGCCTGTACGGGCGAGAACGTGCCCATCACCATGCGACCGTCGGGCCCCGTGACCCACATGGAGGGAATGACCTTCGATGGGCCCCGGTAGGTGAGACCGAAGGAGGCCCGCCGCGTCTCGTTCGTCACTTGGAACTCGTGTAGGAGCATCGGTTGTTGGTCGGTCGCGTTCACGCTCTTGGCGACGTTTCCGGATTGCGAGTAGGTGTCCGTCGTGTTGAACGGCATCAGCATGTACACACCCGTCACCGAGGATGCCTGCGGACCGCCCGTGACGAGTTGCAGCTGTGCTCCTTGGGCGCCGCTGCCGGCCGAGGTCGAAAGGACGGCGAGACCGATGTTTCCCCGGTTCCCCTTCTCGTGCATGAAGCCCCCTCGGGGAAGTTCGAGGCTTGCGGTCACGGTCACCAGTTGCCCCGGGGCGAGTGTCTGCGGCAGGTCGAACGTGGCCCCCGCCACGTAGCTGTCCTCGAAGCCGCTGAAGACGAACGCTACCGGCCGGGGATTCGTCGGATCGAGAGGCGGGAAAGTCACGATCTTGTCGGTCGTGAAGGTCATGGTGGCCTTCAAGGGCTCGATGTAATGGATGTTGTTCCCCGATGGGCTCGTGAACCACGGGTGCGGGAAATTGCCGGAAGTGAACTCCTGGACGCCGTCGACGGCGACGGCGACCTGTCTTTCGGGTCTTACGCTGTCAAAGCCGTGGTCGGGCGTGAAGTAGGCCGTGAAAGGCCGTTCTACAAAGAATTCGTTACCGGCCTCGTCGGTGAAATTGTGGACGGGCCCGCCGGCGATATCCGTCGCCAATGGTGGCGTCGTGACGAGGTCCCCGGTGGTCACGTCCCCCGTGTCGATGCACCCGGAAAGGACCGCCGGGACCATAATGAGACAGGCTACGAGGGCGCTGGATCTCATCTTGAAGGTGCTTATACCGGCCTTCCTATAAAACCAGTCTAGTCGGATGCCTTGAACATCCTCCACGGAGCAGGGACATCGATTCTCGCCTCGGGTAGCCGCGAAGCGTGCAGAAGCCGTCGCGCTCCGGCCCGTTTTCAAGCAGCCGCTAGCGACGAAGGGCTCTCAGGGCGGCTAGGTCGCGTCGAAAGCCCGGCATGCGCTCGTCCTCTTCGGGGTCCGTCTCGATGTTGCCGGGCGTATCCTTGAACCTCGCGTCGTTGAGGAGCGTACGAAACCCTTCCTTCCCGATGCCGCCTTCGCCGATGTGCTCGTGGCGGTCGAGCCGACCGTCGAACGGGCCCTTCGAATCATTGAGATGGAACGCCTGGATGAGCTTCGTGCCTAGCAAGGCATCGAAGGACCCCATCGTCTTCTCGTACGCCGTCTCTGTCCTTAGGTCGTACCCGGCGGCGAACGCGTGGCACGTGTCGAAACAAACCCCGACGCGCTTCTTGTCATGTATCTTGTCGATCATGGTCGCGAGGTCCTCGAACCTGCGGCCCACATTCGTCCCCTGGCCCGCGGCGTTCTCGAGAAGCACAATGGTCTTCCCCCCTTTTGTCGCCGCAAGCGCTTCGTTGACGCTCACCGAGACGTTTTCAAACCCGACTTCTTCCCCCGCGCCCGTGTGGCTTCCCGGGTGGAATATCAAGCCATGGAGACCAAGCAGCTCAGACCGGCGGATCTCGTCGATGAACGCAGCGACGGATTTCGCTCGTAGCCCCGTGTCGGGCGAGGCCATGTTGATGAGGTAGCCGGCATGCGCGACCGGCCTCTTGATGCCTGTCTCTTTCAGCAGTTTCCTCCAGAGGGCGATATCTTCTGGCTCGTAGGGCCTTGCCTCCCATTGGCGCTGGTTCTTGGTGAAGATCTGCACTGATTCGCAGTCCAGCTCCTTCGCTTTGACGAGGGCCGTGGCGACACCGCCCGCGATCGAAGTGTGGGCACCTAGAAGCACCATGCAAGGACCGCCCTTAGACCGTCCTCGCGGCTATCTGGTGCTCCTGCTGCTCCAACTCCGTCAATGCCTTGTGCAATTCCGCATCGCTTGGCGCCTTGCCGTGGAAAGACAGCGAACCTTGCATGAAGGAGACGCCCTTGCCTTTCACTGTGTGGGCATAGATGCAGGTGGGGCCGCCCTTGTGCGCCTTGGCCTTGTCCACGGCCTCAAGGACAGCGTGCATGTCGTGGCCATCGATCTCCAAGACGTTCCAGCGGAACGAGCGCCACTTGTCGCCGATGGGCTCGATCGACATTATCTCCTCCGTCGGGCCGTCGATCTGCAGCATGTTCCGGTCAAGGAACACGGTAAGGTTATCCAGCTTGTAATGAGCGGCCGCCATCGCGGCCTCCCAGATGAGCCCCTCGTCGCACTCGCCGTCGCCGACGATGCAATAGACCTGGTAATCCTTCTTGTCGAGTTTCCCCGCGAGCGCCATCCCGACGGCGGCAGGAAGGCCATTGCCTTCGCTTCCCGTGCTCATGTCCACACCTGGGGTCTTTCGCATCGACGGGTGGCCCTGGAGATGACTGTTGATCTTCCGGTACGTCACGAGGTCCTCGACGGGAAAGTACCCGTTCATCGCCAGGGCTGCATACCAGGCGGCGCACGAGTGCCCCTTGCTCATGATGACGCGGTCGCGGTCGGGCCATTGGGGGTCCTTGGGGTCGTGGCGGAGTTTCTCAAAGTAGAGCGCCGTGATGAAATCGGTCGAGGAAAGGGACCCACCGGGGTGCCCCGAACCGGCCGCATGGACCATCTTGATCACGTGCTTGCGGATCTCGACGGCCTTCGATTCGAGTCCCTTGATCTTCTTCGCGGAATGTTCAGTCAAGGCTGCCGGGGGAGATGACGCCAATCACGCTAAATGTGTTTGGTCCCCCGTCCGGGCCAAAACCGGCGCCACGTGGAGAAAACCGGGCTTGACCGACGTACTGGCACCGCGGCACTCGAGATACGGGCCCGAACGGGGTCGCTTCGGGATTCGGCGCTGCGGAAAAAGTATAAAAAGCCCCGAAGTATGCGGCGCGTAACGGGAAGATAAAGAATGGCCGACCTCACCCCCTACGCCTTGGAACTGTCCCTTGCGGCCGCCGGCGTCGCACTCGTCTACGCGATCTACCTCACGATGAGGATACTCCGGCAGGACGAGGGCTCCGACAAGATGAAGGCCATCGCACAAGCCATCCGTGAAGGCTCCATGGCGTACCTTGCGCGCCAGTACAGGACCATAGCCATCATCGCTGTCGCGGTGGCCGTCCTCTTAGCCGTCTACCCGCCGCTCGGTCCCGTGGCCGCCGGCGCCTTCATACTTGGAGCCGTCCTTTCGGCGCTCGCAGGGTATGCCGGCATGCTCATCGCCATCCGGGCGAACGTCCGCACCGCGCGCGCCGCCGAACGCGGCGTCGGGCCCGCCATGGACCTGGCTTTTTCGGGCGGCACCGTCACGGGCATGGCCATCGTAGGGCTAGGGCTCTTCGGGATTGCCGGCCTCTACATGGTGCTTCGCGACGTGAACCTCCTTATCGGATTCGGGTTCGGAGCCTCGCTCATCTCGCTTTTCGCCCGCGTGGGCGGCGGAATCTACACGAAAGTCGCGGATGTCGGGGCGGACCTCGTGGGAAAACTCGAAGCGGGAATACCGGAGGACGACGCCCGTAACCCCGCCGTGATCGCGGACAACGTCGGCGACAACGTCGGCGACTGCGCCGGCATGGGTGCCGACCTCTTCGAATCCTACGTCGTCACTTTGATCGCGGCGATGATTCTCGGAGCGCTCACGGTTGGAAAGACCCTGAACGGGTTCGTCGTCGGCGACGAAGTGGTGCTGCTCCCACTCATCATCGCGGCCGGCGGCATCGCCGGGAGCATCCTCGGCAGCGTCTTCGTGCGCCCAAAGACCGAGGCCAAGATCTGGCCCTCCCTCAACGTGGGGATATACGTCGCCGCGGGCGTCTCGGCCATCCTTATCTACGTGGCGACGCTGGGGCAGCCGAACGGGGTGCAATACTTCCTCGCGGCCTCCGTCGGGATACTCACCACCATCATCATCAGCCACATCACGGCTTACTACACGTCCACCGACAAGCCGCCGGTGCGCGAACTCGCCGAGCTCTCGAACGGCGGCCCCACGGCGAACGTCCTTTTCGGCCTCGGGATCGGGTTCCGAAGCACGATACTCCCGATCCTCACCATCTCCGCGGCGATCCTCATCTCCTACCAACTCGCGGGGATCTACGGCATTGCACTTGCCGCCATGGGCCTCCTCTCGGTGACCGGCATCATCATGTCCATCGACAGCTACGGGCCGATAAGCGATAATGCCGGCGGCATCGCCGAGATGAGCGGAATGTCATCCGACGTGCGTAAGGTCACCGACGCGCTCGACGCTGTTGGAAACACAACGAAGGCGACGACCAAGGGGGTCGCGATCGCTAGCGCGTCGATCAGTGCCCTCGCCCTCTTCACGGCGTTCACGCAAGAGGCAAAACTCGGGGACGTGAACCTCTTCGCTATGCCCGTCCTCGTCGGCCTCATCATCGGAGCGACGGTGCCGCTCGTCTTTTCCGCGTGGGCGATGCAGGCGGTGGGCCGAAGTGCGAACCTCATGGTCGAGGAAGTTCGCCGCCAGTTCCGTGAGATCCCCGGTATCATGGAAGGGACGGCGAAGCCAGACTACGCAAGGTGTGTCGACATCTCGACGCAAGCGGCCATCCGGCAACTTGGAAGGCTCGGCGCCATCGCAGTCATCCCACCAATAGTCATCGGGCTTCTCTTGGGACCTCTCGCCCTGGCAGGTTTCCTCGTCGGAAGCATCCTCACCGGACAGCTTCTAGCCTACACGCTCTGCAACGCGGGCGCGGCATGGGACAACGGCAAGAAGTACATCGAACAGGGTAACCACGGTGGAAAGAAGAGCCCCGCGCATCAGACCGCGGTCATCGGAGACACCATCGGCGACCCTGCGAAGGACACTGCGGGACCCGCGATAAACAGCCTCATAAAGGTCATCAACACGGTGAGTCTGCTCCTCGCGCCCTTGCTCGCCGGGTTGACGATCGCGGCATACATACCGGGATGGTCATGAGAAGGCTAATCCTGCGGCGCGTCTATCCTGAGGCGTGGCTTGGATAGCTTTACCTGACGAACTACCAGACGACGACTGGCGTTCGCGCCCAGGGTCCGGGAAGTCTTGGCTGCATCGGCGCACTGGTCTCCCACCGGGTTCTCATAGGAAACTTGCGCTTGCAGTCATACTCGCACTAGCGAGCGCGGGAGCCGGGTGGGCAGTAGGACTTTCTGACGTCGGCATCGCAACCCTTGTGGGCGCGGTGTTCGTTTCAGCTCTAGCCGTCTGGTACGAAACCGTTTCGGCTGCGCGCCACGAGCTCTTGGACCAAGGGCTCACCGTCTTGAAATCTGATTTCGATGACGTTAGAGAAATGCTTGAGCGTGCGTCCACGTTGCATGCCTTCGCGAATCTCTCAACTAGAGACTCTTCGGACGAGGCTCTGGCCCGAGAGCATCCGTCATGGTTGGAATTGTGCGTCCCACGGTTCGCTCGTTTTCCCCTTCAGCGAAGGGCGCTCATCAAGTTCAGTAGGGCAGCGCGGATTTGCCTTCCGGAAGAACGAGCTGCTGGGGATCATGGGGCTGTTGAAAAAGCGCGACGTGATGTTTCGGCAGCACTAAAGGAGTTGGAGATTCACATGGATACGTTTCTTAAGCGCGGTTATCAGGAGAAGCGACGGCTTCCATGACCTCCTACTCCGCATTCACGGTCTTGACTTCCGGCACCCTGGCCTTGAGTATCCGCTCGATGCCCATCCGAAGCGTCATCTGGCTCATTCCACAACCCGAGCACGCTCCGACCATACGGATGTCCACCGTGCCGCTCGTTTCGTCCGCTTTCACGAGCTCAAGGTCGCCGCCATCCATGTTGACCGCGGGGCGGATCTGTTCGATGACGGCCTCGACGCGCTCCTGAAAACTCTTCTTGGGCTTTGGAGCCCCTTGGGGTGCTCCAGGTTCGGCAGTAGTCTCCATCGTCACTCAAGCGACCATTGATGCTTATCGTTTATAACCATTGTGCCCGATTACACGCGGATGGTCACAATCGCGCAGAGGTACAAACTGAAGATCGGCTCCGCCGCGCCGCCGTTCGTCCTTCCTTGCGTCGACGGGAAGACACATGCCCTCCCCGATTTCAAGGGCGAGGCGTTGCTCGTCGTCTTCAGCTGCAACCACTGCCCGTACGTCCAATCGTACGAGGAGCGGCTCATCGCCATCGGCCGCGACTACGTGGCGCGCGGACTAGATTTCGTCGCGGTGAACAGCAACGAGATCGAGAACTACCCGGAGGACGATTTCGCTCACATGGTCGAGAGGGCGAAGGCGAAGGGTTACACGTTCCATTACGTGCGAGACGAAAGCCAGGAGGTCGCCGAAAGCTTTGGGGCCCAGTGCACGCCCCACGTCTTCCTCTTCGACCACAACCGAAGGCTCGCCTACCAAGGCCGGATCGACGACAACCGCGATGCGACGCAGGTGAAGCGCCACGAACTAAGGGAGGCGATCGAGGCGTTGTTCGCCGGAAGACCCGTCGGGCTTGAGGAAACACCGGCGTTTGGCTGCTCCATAAAGTGGGACAAGGAACCGAAGTTCCTTTGACGGCGCGACGACAGCATCGGCAGGTGCGCGGACCGGAAACGGAAAGTCACGCGTATGTATGGCTCGATCACATCATGGGTTTGCCCCGGTGATATTTCGCCCTTTTCCGCCGATTTCAGGAGGTTGCTCCTTACAATTCTACGTCTGTACGTGAACCTTATTAGCCGAAATCCCGCCGAAGCCTCCGTGGTGAACCTATGCGTCATGAACGGACGGTGTCGCTTTTCGCAGGGCTGTTGAGCGCGTCAGGCGCCATCTACGCCTTGTGGAAGATACAGCAGGCATTCAACTTCGGTGAGCCCGACGGGCCTTCGGTCTTCGGCCTAGCGATCATCGGCGCGCTTTTCGCCGCGGTCGCAGGAGGAGGCCTTTCGGTGGACCTATTCAGTTCAGAGTCCGCGGGAAGTCGGGAAGATGCGCCATCCAGGCCGCCGACGATGAAACCGCCGCCCGGAAAGCCGATCCAGTGAAGTGGGATCGAGCCCAACAAGGGACGCCCGCCGACGATGGTGCGCGTGGCCGCGGCCTCCGCCGATAGATGGGCCGGCAAAATCCAAGCCAAGGCTTTCCCAAAAACGTCAGATGCTGGCGGCCCATCCAAGGGCAAACGCGCAGGAGAGCACTGCCGCCGTGGAGATCAACGCCACGGGCAAAAACGGATAGGACGAGCGCCCGCCCGAAAGCAACCGACCTAGCGGGATAGAGATTGATTTGGTCACACCATAGAATGCGACGACGAGAAGGGGCGACAGGAGCGATGCGGTGGCCGCCATCGCGAACACGTCTGCCGGGGCGACCTTGAACAATACGCCGATCTTTTCCCACGATAGGATGGAAAGGGCCGCGATGAGTCCCCATTTTGCCATAAAGACGGTGTCCGCGACGAATCCGGTCCGATTCAGGTCCAAGAGGACAAACGCCACAAGGATCGCTCCCCAAACTTCCACGAATTCGCTCTGCGCCGACATGTGCTTCAGGTCGCTCCAAGCGGCGACGGTGAGCGTGCCCAGGAGGAAGAACAAGCCGTATACTTGGAATTGGCCGAGCTGGAACCGTAGGAGTTCCTGGACGAGGTCGATCGCCACGAGCGGCAAGCGGCGTCGCTGCCCTTTAATGCTCTCTTGTGCCGCCCACCGAGCCCTAATCAGGGTTCAAGTAGGCCCACAACGGGCCGTTTCCGCCTTTTTGGCGACTGTGGTTCGCAAAACCGGCCAAGCTCGACCAATCCCTAGAGCGCCAGTTACGCAGGAACATCCTCCCAATGCCACATTCGTAATTCACCCCACTGGACCGTTAGAAAGGGACGTACGATTCCCGGAGTCAGATGCGAATCCCTTCGAACCTCGGTCAGGCTCGGGAACGATTCCATCTCCCATGAGGCACCGTATTGGCCGGCGACGGACGACCCCTCGCTCGGAATGAATACGCTCGCCCACACCGCTCCCGTTTCGTTTGTCGCGAGTGAGTGATAGGGGATGGCGCTTCCGAACGCCGGCGATGGAATCACATCGAATTCCCAAATCGGACCGGTTTTCATGGCGTGTATTAGGGCGCGTTGGCCCGAGCTGTTGCTGACGGGAGTCCCATCGAACGCGAGGTGGATTAGGTCGCCGACGCCCATTGTGATGGAGCACCTGCGAGAATGGAACGGTCGCACCAAAACGATTTCCTCATTCCAAAGCGAGCCTGGGTGTCCCCATCGGTGAATGACTCCGCGATGATCAACGTAACAGACATGCAGATGGTCGTTCTCGCCAGAGGAAAAATCCGGGAACGAAGTGGAGAGTCCCACTGGTTCGGCGTGCCACGCTCCGTCCAGTCGGCTCAGGATTTCCCAAGTTCCCCGAATCCCCAAGACATGGGGCGTCCCATCAGGCGTAACCTCGACGGCTTCCGGTTTGAAGCGCAGGGGCAATAGATCGACCGCCAACTCCTCGGTCACCCAATTCCCCTCTGTCGATTTCGTCGAGTAGTACACGAATGACGTGGGTGGGAGAATTGGGCTGAGAATCTCATAGTATGCCCAGATGTGGGGCACTCCCTGAGGACCAAGAGCGATGAAAAGGTTGGGATTGATGGGGTTCGAAGGTAACCTCATGACTTCTTCGAATGGCGCACCGTCGAGAGGGTCCGCGGAGAACATGATTCGATGAGTATTGTCGTCGTTGTAATCGTGAAATACGACGGCAGGCCTTGATCTATTCCAGGTAGCCGCCGCTACATCGAAAACGTAAACGCCTTCCGCATTGAATGGGGGGTAGAAGGTCGTCAAGATCCATTCCCCGGGCTCGGAGCTACCGGGCTGGGGCGATCCTGCGCCTGTGACGGGCCCGAAGATGGCGGTTGAAACCAGCGCGATGGCTACAACCACGATGATTGCGGGTGGCCCCCTGCCCAGCATACCGCACCAATTCCTTCCAATCCTTATAATGACTCTGGGAAACGCCTATGCGTATTGCCCCCGAGGCGGCGTTTTTTACGATGCCTGAACCTTGGGGGAAGAGCGCGACAGGAGCTTCAAAGTTCTTTCCGTGCCTGGGCCGCGCCCTCTGCGAGCGACCGGAGCTTCGCGTGCGCCACGTCCCAACTTCTGGTGCGTAGTCCACAGTCGGGGTTCGCGAGGACGCGCTCTTTTCCGAGCAGTTTCGCCGCGTAGATTATCCGGTCACGCACAAGTTCAGGCTTCTCCACGTCGTCGCGATGGACGTCAAGGACGCCAAGGCCGATGTCCGCCTTGTCGCCGTGCTGTTTCATAAGCTCGATGAACTCGTACCCCCAACGGACGTCCTTGGTCGTGCCCGCCTTCCACGAGTCGCGGTTGCCGAACTCCATCGCGTACTCGCTGCAGTCCTTGAGGTCGAGTATCGCCGGGTAGAGCGCCTTGTAATCGCTGAAGCAAAGGTGCAGGCTGAACCGGCACCCCGCGATCCCCTTCGTCGACTCGTTGAAGGACTCGACGAATATGGGCACTTCCTCGGGCTTCGTCGCGACCGCCGGCTCGTCGATCTGGATGCGTGTGGCACCCGCTTTGACGAGGGCCTCGATGTTCGGGCGTATGACGTTCCTGGCGATGTCCACCGCGAATTCGCGTTTCGCCGCGTAGCGCGCCGTCGCGCTCGTCGTCCCGGTGGCACCCGCCCTCTTCAGGTAGTACTCATTGTACGACCAGTCGGCGATGGTGAAAGCGCCCGTTATCGGGACCTTGACGATCCCCTTCGCCTTGGCCTTCACGTACTCGAATTCGTCGTTGTGGAAGGGCGAAAGGAGCGTCGGTCGCTCGACGATGGCCGCCTTCAGGTAGTACTTGTTGTCGAAGCTTCGCACGTGGCCGAGGAACCGCAGTCCCTTGGTGGAGCGCGCGGCGTGCTCGTACATCTCGGTGCGTCGCTGTTCGCCGTCGTAGACGATGTCGAGTCCGGCGGATTCGAGGTAACGTATCCCGAAAAGGCTCGACCACTCGGCAACCGCGTCCTTCTCCGCGTCCGTGAGCTTCGGTTTGTTGAGTAAGGCGACGAGCGGTCTTGCATCCGTGCCGGTGATCTTGGCCCAGCGTTCGCATTCGGCTATGTCGGCAGGCGTTATGGGTTTTCCCGCTGCGGCCTTGACACGCCAATTAGGCTTCGCGAGGCTTCCGATCTCCTGCGTCGGGATACCGGGTGTCGCCATTTCAAGCACCGCCCGCGATCTTTGCCGCCTGTCCGAGGGCAGCGACCTTCTTCGCCGCCACCGTCGCTGGAAGGAGTTCCAGGTCGGAGTTCGGTCCGATTAGGATATTCACGCCTGGGTTCGCCTGTTTGATCGTCTTCACGTGGCTTGCGATGGCCTTCGGGTCTTCGACGAGGGAATTGCGCCCGTCGACGACGCCGAGGATGAGGTGCTTGCCGGCAAACGGGCTCTTTGCGAACTCGTGCGCCGCGTGGAGGTCTATTCCGATGTAACCGACGGGGAACTTCGCAAGTTCGGCCGCCCAGGGCGTCACGTCGCCAAAGTACGTGTGGTAGGACGAGGTGCCCCTGAAGCCTTGGAGCGCCGCCCCGATGGCCTCGCCGGTCGCCGCCACCTCACGTTTCGACGGGGCGAGCCTCACGACCGCAGGATCGTTGAACTGGATGAACGAAGCTCCTGCCGATTGGAGGCTTTGCACTTCGGAGCGAAGCGCGTCGCCGAAGGCGAGCGCGAGTTTCTCGCGCGATCCGAAGTACTCGTCGCGCGCTAGGCCTGCGAACGTGAACGGCGAGGGAAGGATCACTCCCCATTTCTCGCCCTGTTTGAAAGCCCGGGTCTCGACGTACTTGTTGATGAAACCGGCCTTCTTCGGCCTTAGATTCCCGGTGACCGTGGCTTGCCGGTAGAAGCAGTTGTTGTCGAAATACCGTGTGAGGGTGCCGACGCTGACCCCGTCGAGGTTCTCGGCGAAGGGACGCGTCACGTCCTGCCAGCGTAGATTCCCGTCTGTCACGAAGGCGAAGCCGGCGTCTCGCTGGATCCGCGTTACGTTATCGAAATCCTTGGCAAACGCCGCCTCCAACTGGGCGTCGTCGATGCGCTTGCGGTCGTGGTCGCGAGTCGCTGCGACCAGTTCTTCGGATCTTGGGAACGTGCCTGTAAGAATGGCGTTGACCATGGTGTCACACCTTGGTTTCGCGAGAGACATTTTCCTATATAATACCTGACGGTAGGAAAATGCGCCCAGCGCATACACATGAGATGCGCCTTGCCAGGCAACCGGCTTTTGGAACGGGAGCCGCGGGAAGCTTGTCCTACGCCGGCGACGCTTCGGGGACACGGGTTTGAAGAGGCCGCCTCGCCGTTCCCGCGACGGGGACGTCCACCAACGGCGCCCCGGTCGGCCAAACGACATATACGCGGCTCAGTCTAACCGTAGTTCGGATGGAAACGCTGGTGGATGGTTACGGGCGCGTGGCGACGGACCTCCGGATATCGGTGACGGATCGGTGCAACTTCCGCTGCATCTACTGCCACAACGAAGGCCAAGGGCCGGTCAAGCCCGCTTCCGCGGCCCACGCGTACGAGCTCACGCCCGAGGAGATCCGCGACATCGTCGAGGTGGCCCACGGTTTTGGCGTGACCCACGTGAAGCTGTCCGGGGGCGAGCCGCTTGTTCGTAGCGACATCGCCGAGATCGTAAGACGCATCGCGCCCATGGTGGAGGTCTCGATGGTGACGAACGGCTCGATGCTGGAGTCAAGCGCCGTCGGACTCAAGGCGGCAGGCCTCACCCGCCTCAACATCTCGATGGACAGCCTCGACCCG
The DNA here is from genome assembly GCA_016207515.1 of Euryarchaeota archaeon. NCBI lineage: Archaea > Methanobacteriati > Methanobacteriota > Methanobacteriota archaeon. Next base: position 44,979 of record JACQPN010000005.1, read on the forward strand.
GCGGAGTTCGCGACCATCAGGCGAGGGTCGCTGCGGCCCGTGCTCCGGGGGATCGCGCGCTCGCTCGAAGTCGGGATCCGGCCCGTGAAGGTGAACATGGTGGTCTTCAAGGGCACCGTGGAGCACGTCCCGGAGATGATCAAATACATCGGCGAGACCGAAGGCCTGAAGCTCCAACTCATCGAATTCATGCCCGAACTCGTCGGACTCGAGGAGTTGATGGTGGACATCGACGAGGTCAAGGAGGAGCTCGAACGACGGGCGGATCGCGTCGAGATACGCGCAATGCACCACCGCCGCATCTACCACATCGGCGGCGCCGAGGTGGAGGTGGTCGACCCCGTGGAGAACGAGGAGTTCTGTTTCAATTGCAGGAGGCTTCGCGTGACGGCGGACGGCCACCTCAAGGGTTGTCTCAACCGCAACGATGACCTCGTGCCGCTACGTGGGTTGGACCGCGTCGGCATCGCGGATGCGTTCCGACGGGTCGTCGCGAACCGCATCCCGTATTATGGGGCCTACCTGAAAGCACCATACCAGAACGTGCGGCACCCGGTGAAGAAGCAATTCGTCTCCATCCCCCGATAGCCCCCCCGTGCTGGACAGGCGCAATGGCGCCTGAGGATTGGAATCTTGGGCAAAAGACCTTGGGACCGACGGGTTCGACGATAGGCCCTCGGCGCGCCGGGGAGGCGTCAAGACCCATAGTTTCGTGGCGTAACCGACTTATATGACCTATGCCTCCTAACTAGGTGGTAACATGGAAGCGAAGACCGAACTCAAGACCCACGTCGACCTGAACATCACCCCGAAGGCGTCGGAAGAGCTCAAGAAGCTCATGACCGCCCAAGGCAAGGCCGATCAGGCGCTACGAGTAAGTGTGCTTCCCGGCGGCTGTTCGGGCTTCCAGTATGGCCTTTCCTTCGCGGCCGCCCCAAGCGATGGTGAGGTGGTCATCGAGCAAGCGGGCGTCAAGCTCATAGTCCATGAGCAGGACGTCGAAATCCTGAACGGGATCAAGCTCGATTACATCGACACCCTCATGGGCGGCGGCTTCAAGATCTCCAACCCGAACGCGACGGAAAGTTGCGGCTGCGGGAAGTCGTTCCGCTAGTCGACCATCGCGTCGCCGGTTCTCGCCCGCCCACCTCCAAGACACGCGCATCAATCCCGTGCTGGCTTACGTCATCCGTTGGCCTCCCAAGTGTCGGTTTTCTACTGGAAGGCTAAACCTTGCCGCCCTGATTGGAGAAGTATCTATTAATATCGCATCGCACTCGCAAGGTCAGGGCCCGCATGTCAGAGATAATCGAGAAGCACCTTGCCAGCGCCTTGAACCACGAGATACTCGTGGTCATGAGCGACGACCGATCCTTCAAAGGGACGCTCATGGAGTTCGACAACGACTGGATCGTGCTCCACGACGTGACCGAGGGCTCCAGCCAGAACCTTCGCGGCTGGGAGGAACCAGCGATCTCCGCCGGGGTCATTGAGAAGTACATCACGTGGAAGGGTATCATCAGCGAAGAAAAGGACAAGACGAAGATCTATCGCCTGCGGGACGTGCTGCTCCACATGGACGGCATCCTCCGAGTGTGGCTTCTCAAACCGGAGCTTCTCGGGAAACCGGAGCACGTCCACATCGAATCGGGAAGCAACGCGCCGTCGATGGACGACCGGCAAAGGCCACGGGTAGCGAAGTAGGCGAAAAGAAATGGCCGGTCGATTGAAGGTCCTCGTCGACACGAAACGCCGCGGCAGCGAGAACATGGCCATCGACGAGGCCAACCTCGCTCGAGGCGAGGCTCTGCTGCGGCTTTACGCGTGGGAACCGGCGTGCGTCTCCCTCGGTTACGCCCAACCCGAATCGAGCCTCGACCACGGGGCCGTCGAACGGTTCGGCTTCGACGTGGTGCGCCGCTCCACCGGGGGAGGCGCGATCCTCCACAATGAGACGGAGGTCACCTACAGCATCGTCGTCCCTCACGGTTTTCCGGGGCTTCCAAGCGGCCTTCAGGACTCGTTCAAATTCCTATCGTCCGGCGTCTTCAAGGCGTTTGAGACCATCGGCCTCGAACCGACTTACCTTACGGGAGAGGGCGGCAAGGACGTCTGTTGTTACATGCGCTCGCAAGGCGTCTACATCGCCGTCGGCGGGCGGAAGATCTCGGGGGGCGCGCAACGCCGGACGCAGGACGGGATCCTCCAGCACGGCACCGTGATAATCGATCGCGACGAGGACCGGATGGCCGCCGTTTTCCGGGAAGACGTCGGGAAGATCCGCGAAAAGGTCACGAGCCTCAAGGAAGAGGGCGTCGAGCTCGACAGGCACCGGCTCCAAGTGGCGGTCTTTCGGGGCTACGAGGCGGCGCTCGGCGTAGACCTCGAATTGTCGAAGGCACCGATCGCCTTCGCCTGACGCCCCGGAATCGCGAAACTTTATGAACATGCAAGCTCCGTGGCGAAGCGTGTATCGGGGATTGCCACGCGGCAACATGGACGTCGGCGTCATCTTCATCGGTGTCCTGCTCTTGGCCGGGTGCACGTCGAACGAGGATCCGGCCGACCCTTCGACGCCGAGTCTACCAAATACCCTCACTTTCCAAACGCCGCTGCGCCTCCCCTCCGCGCACGTCTCCGCGGAACCGAACGTCATCGTGGGCTCCGACGGGATCTACGTCATTGGGGTCGGAAGCCTCGTGAAGAACCCGAACGTCGAGGAATCCCAAGCTCCTCTTTGGGTATCGCGCGACAACGGCGTCACATACGCGGCCCTGAAAACCGTCGAAGGCGGCGACCCGAACTCGACATACTGTTCATGCGACGCGGACGTGGCCCAAGGACCGGACGGCGTCGTATACGTCACGGACTTCTGGGTGACGCGCTACACTGGGCCGGCGCTTCCCGACGACCCTACGGGCCTCTTCGGGACCCCTACGGGCTTCGTCGTCCAAGCGAGCACCGACGGCGGCCGGACGTTCGGAGCAGGGAACTTCCTCGTCCAGACGGATGTCCGAGGCAATGACCGCCAGTACCTCACGGCGGGGGACACTGCGGGAGAATTGTTCCTCACTTACGCCCGCGGCGCAGACCTCGGCACCGCCGATCGCGATTCGCCCGACAACGGCCTCTTCATCCTTCGAAGCACCGATGCAGGAAGGACATTCGGCGCGCCCATAAGGGCATGGACGCCTCCGGATGACGGCACGCGCTTCGCCTTCATCGCCAAGCACAGGATAGACGCTGACGGCACGGTCTTCTTCCCTTATGTTGAGTATCGGGCGAGCGACCCGTGGAACGGCACCGCGACGGGATTCGTCGCCGTCTCAAAGGACGAAGGCGCCACTTTCACACCTCGGAAGATCGCCGACATCCAAAACGGCGTCGGCGGCCTTTGGCCCATGCAGGCGGCATTAGACGGGGCGGGCAGGATCTACGCCACGTACATGGAGCGGGGCCCGAGCGGCATCGGCTCACGCCTGTACCTGGCCTGGAGTTCCGACGAGGGCGCCACTTTCTCGAAGCCAATCGCCGTGACGCCGGAGACCCAGACGGCGGTCCTTCCTTGGATCGACGTAAGCTCGGGCGGCCGTGTCGCCATCGGATATTATGGAGCCGAGGGGCGCCACTACGCCTTCGATGCGCCGGACGAAACGAAATGGTCCGCCTATGCCGTCATCGTCGACAATGCGACAGGCACGCCGGATATCACCCCACCGATACCTGCCAGTCCATGGCCCGTGAAGGTCGGCCGATTCTGTCCGATGGGAGCCGCGTGTCCTCGCGATCGGGAGCTTCTCGACTACCCGGGGATCGCGATCACCCGGGATGGTGGCTGGGTCCACCTCGTGTTCGCCTCGTCCATCCTCGACGCTGGTGCGGGGCCTCAGGCCGCCGCCGGCTCGACCCGGGGCACGGTGACCGGTGGCCACGATACCGCGGCCTTCCTCTATGCGTCCCGTCTCCAGCTACGCTGAACAACGGAACAGGAAAGGAAAAGGTTCGCCCGTCGAACGGGCCCCATGTGAAGGAACGCCAGGGTCGTGCCCCGTCTAGGGCCCGCCCACCTCGCCGCACTTCACCGCGATCTCGTATTTCACCGGCGTTATCGATTCCCCTAGCCCCGCCTTGTTGATCTCGTCAAGCGTCCATTTGCCGGCCCGCTGGAAGTCCTCTGCGGTGTTGTACTCGGAGATGTAAAGGAGCGAACTCGTCTGCGGGTGGTACGGGCCCCCGAGGACCTTCCCGTGGTTCGCCGTCGTTCCCTTTCGCACGATCTCATCGAGTTTCGGCACGATCTTCTCTTCCTCTGCGTTCAGATCCACGAACCAGTGCACCGACATGGGAATCACCCGTGAAGCGAGCAATGCGTCGGTATTCCCGTCTTTGGCGTGAAAGGCCCGCTCTTTTCGGCATGCGTCGATTCTTTGGCTTGTCCATCACTAGAAGCGGAAAGGCGCGGTGGACGTTCAAGGTACGCGTCCCTCGCGCCCGGATGGGGGGATCCCCATGGCGCATCATCGCATCGTGTCTTACGTGGCCACTCCGCCATGTGGCCCCTTTGGCGGTTGTTCCCTCCTGTCGAGCACTACTTGCCACTTCAAATCGCGGGTTGCTGCTGCGTCACGCAGTGGATCGCGCCGAAACCAAATACGAGGTCCCTGCAATCTATGGGGACGATCCGACGGTCGGGAAAAAGCGTCCCCACGATGGACTCCGCCTTGTGGTCGTTGGCGTGACCAAAGACCGGGAGCAATACGACGCCGTTCGCGATGTAGAAATTCGCGTAGCTTGCCGGAAGACGCCCCTCATCGTCGCCGTGCCAACCGGGCATCGGGAGTTCCACCACGCGTAGCCTCCTCCCGTCTTGATCGCTCATCGCCCTCAGGCGTTTGAGGTTCTCGGCAAGCGGACGGTGATTGGCGTCTTCCTCATCGGGCTCCGAGGCCGCGAGGACGGTGTTAGGGTCTACAAAACGAGCTATGTCGTCGATGTGCCCGTCCGTATCGTCGCCTTCGATCCCGTCCGAGAGCCAGAGGATGTTCGAAACGCCTAGGAAAGCGCGGAGGTATCCCTCGATCTCGCCGCTCCCGAGGGTCGGGTTGCGGTTCTTGTTGAGAAGGCACTGTTCCGTCGTGAGCAGCGTCCCCTCGCCGTTCACGTCGATGCTTCCCCCCTCGAGGACGATGCCGGGCTCGAAAAGCTCCGCCTCGCCTATCGTCGCCTTCAGACGTTTTGGGATGTCGTCGTCGCGCTTCAATTCCTCGTACTTGTCGCCCCAGGCGTTGAAGATCCAATCCGTGTAACATGCCTCGCGCCTTCCTTGCCCCTCTCGTGTGAGGAAAATGGGCCCGTAATCGCGGATCCAGGAATCGGCGGTGCCGATGTCGTGGATGCGGACGTTCTTCACCGCATCCTTCTTGAGCCACGAGGCGACTTTTTCGTGCGTCGTCGAATCGTGGACCAGGAGATCCACCCGCTCGTTTGGAGAAAGCGCCTTGATCATCTGTTGAAACACCTTCTCCACTTGCGGGACGCGCTCAGGCCACGTGACGGGATCGTGCGGCCACGACAACCACGTGGCCTCATGTGGTCCCCACTCGGCCGGCATCGAGAATCCGAGGGAGGCGGGCGTCTGCGGGGCACCAACGGATCCTTGTATTGACCGTTTCCCGCCCGACGGTCGCCTACTCATCGCCGTACCTCGACGAGATCCTCGAATAGGAATCTATGCGCCTGTCGCGCAGGAACGGCCAACCGTGCCGCGTCCTCTGGATGTCGGCAAGGTCGCAACGCGCCACGATCGTCTCCTCCTTGTCGCCACTTGCCCGGGCGATCACCTGTCCCAACGGGCCCGCGACGAAGCTCGCGCCCCAGAACGTCGTCGACCCTTCCTGGCCCACGCGGTTCGCCGCCGCGACGAAGACACCGTTGGCGATCGCGTGCGAACGCTGGATGGTCTCCCAGGCTTCCCGCTGGGTGTCGGCGACACTGCGGTCGGCTTCGGAATGGCCTATCGCCGTGGGATAGAACAGCACCTCGGCGCCCTGTAGCGCCGTGAGTCGCGCCGCCTCCGGATACCACTGGTCCCAACAGATGAGGATGCCGATGCGTCCGAATCGCGTGTCAAAGGCCCGGTAGCCGGCGTCCCCGGGGGCGAAATAGTACTTTTCCTGGAACCCCGGGTCGTCGGGTATGTGCATCTTCCTGTACGTGCCGAGCATCTTCCCGTCCGCGTCGATGGCCACGGCGCTGTTGTGGTAGAGCCCCGGGGCCCGCTTCTCGAAAAGGGGCACGATGAGGACGACGCCGAGTTCGGCGGCTAGCCTTGAGAAGGCCTCCGTCGACGGTCCTGGGATCGTCTCGGCGAGGTCGAAAAACGATGGGTCGTGCGTCTGTGGGAAGTAGAGCGAGCGGTAGAGCTCTTGGAGGCAGATGATCTCGGCCCCGCGACGGGCCGCATCGCGCACGGCCTGCATCGAGCGTTCCATGTTCTTCACGGGGTCGGTGCCGGCCTTCGCCTGGACGAGTCCGATCGTGACCGAGGTCGGTCGCGGCTTATGCATCGCGCCTGTTACCGTCGAATCCATCTTTAAAGTGTTCCCAAAGTCACGCCCGTTCTTGGGCCCCGTCTCAGGACCGCGTCCGTCCGTTGCTCGACGCCCGTCTCATTGACGTTCCCATACGTCGCCGGTGGGGTGGCGTTCCGAATGCAGTTCCCCGGCGTCCTCCAGGTCGCGAAGCATCTCGTAGGCCTCTTCGATGCTTGTGCCGAGGACCTCTGCGACTTCGCGGGTCGCTATCCGCTCGGTCTCACCGATGAAATCCGGCAACCGGGGTGCCTCGCGCGCGACGAGTAGCTTGCCGGCGAAGGTCTCAAGAGTCGAAAGGAGCGCCGGAAGACTCTGGAAACCCACGATGTTGCCCGTCTTGTCACCGCTACGCACCATGATGGTCGGATACGATTCGAGCCCGCTTGCCTGGAAGCGGCGGACCCGCTCTTCGAATTCGCGAGTGGGCTCCCCGGACTCCATCGCCTCCGTGAAGGCCGCGGCATCGATGCCGATTGATTCGGCGACCTCGAGCCCCACTTGGGCACGTGAGATGTTGCGCCCGTCCAGATAAGCTGCCTCGCGTAGCGCCCGGAGGTATTGTGCTTCCGCCCCGGGCGACAAGAGGCGGACCGCGTGGGTGAAGATGCATGCCGGATACGTGCTCTCGGGCCGATCGGTGCGGACCGCGTCGAGGCGGATGGGCATGCCGGTCGTGCGCTGCACCGTCGCAAAGAATCGTTCTATGTCGAAGCCCACCACCTTGGGGTCCGGCATGGATTCGAACATGCCGCCGACGACCGAGCGGAATTCTATCCCGGGGTAACGGAGTTCGATCGTGCGCCGGACGGGTTCGAAACCCCAGCACCAGATGCTCCACGGGTCGGTCAGGAGTTCGACCCGGACTTTTCCCCGCGGCACGGGCTCGGGGTCGTCGTTCATCTCCTTCAAGTACCCGAGCGCCCACTGGCTGGGTGTCGCGATCTCGGCGCCACTTTCCGGAGGCGTCATCTTATCCACATGAGCAGCTAGCCGCGACGCCTAATAGAGGCTTCGGTTACGAGGATGACACCGGAAGGTAGTGCTGCCAGGATGGCGCGGCGACGCTCATGCCGCCACGATGAACCGCGAGGATCGCGCCGCGGCGAAGGCACAACCCTGCGGCGCCGAGGTCCCACTATTCGATGGCCACGATAGAATCGCCTTTTGTCACGGGTCCACCCGCGACGACGCGGGCCCGACCGGGCTAACGTCCCGGGTCGTTCCCCGCGTTCGCGTCGTCTATCCCATGGCGGGTCTACCCAACGGGGTCGCGTAGCGCGGGTAGTCGACCTTCGGCGGTTCCACGTTCTTCGACCAGAACGCCGCTAGCACCTCGCCCCGGTGCCACTGTTCGTGGGTGAAGATGGTGAAGACCAAATCCTGTACCGTGAAGTCCTTCTTCGCGAACCCCTCGACTTCGATGGGTATCTGTCGCAGGAGGTCGGTTTCCGAGAGCCCGTCAACGTTCTTGTGGGTGCGCGAGCGGGCCGCGCGCCAGTACGCCTCGACGGGCACGAGTTCCCCCCACTCTTTGGTCGAGTGGCGGGCGACCATCATCTTCTCACCCTCCAACGCGTCGTTGTAGTAGTTCTCGATGTTCGCGATGTGCGTCATGATGCCAAGCGGCGTCATGAACGAGAAATCCACGGGGCTTACGAGGAGTTCGGCGGGGGCCGCTCTCATGGCGGGCCACCACTTGTCCTGCAAGGCGTCCGAGAAGGCGAGCATCCGGTGGACGGATATGGCCATGACCTTGGAACACGCACGTGGGTAATCATGGTTACCGACACCAGCCCCGGCCCCCGGTCCTCTTCCACGCGTCGGAAGGGCTGTACCGCCGTCGAATTCAAATGCAAACAGGTGTTTTGCGCCTTGTCGGAGGAAGACACCATGGCAAAAACAGCGAAGATCTCAGACCTTGCAGAATACGTGTCGAAGAAGACCGGAATGAAGCCCCGCGACGCGCGCGAAGGCATCAAGACCACGTTCGACGGCATCGCGGCCCTCTTGAAGAAGAACGACCGCGTGTCCATCACGGGCATCGGCATCTTCGCGAAGACCGTGAAGCCCGCCCAGAAGGGAGGCCAGAAGGCCATCAACCCCTTCACGAAGGAACCCTACGTGACGAAGTCGAAGCCCGCACAGACGAAGGTCAAGTTCAGGCCCGGGAAAGGTTTCAAGCAGGGCTTCGGCGGCAAGTAAAGGAAACAGACCTCGCGTTACAAATCGTTCAACCACCGCGGTGGGGCACTTGCCCCGCCCGATATTTTTTCTTTTTCCCCCATTCTTCGCCGCCGCGTTTCGTTCCTACTCGCAACGCGCGGACGCCGTCTCGAAGGGGACGACGATGCAGGATCTCGTCGACTCACCGCTCCTTCCCGCGGGATTCACCGCCTTCACGAAGTAGTAGTATGTGAGGAAGGGGCCGCGGCCTCCATCGGTGAACGACGTGTCGTCCGGGGCGGTTAGCCCCACCAGTTGGCCTTGCGCCATACCGCTTGACGCACGATAGATCTCGTAACCCGTGAGTCCAGGGGCGTAAACGGGTGGCGACCATGATACCGTGACGCCGAGCGGCGGAATCCCTACTGCGGAGAAGCGGGCGATGACGTCGCGCGGTGGCCCCGGCGGAAGCCACGTCGTGGAGCTTGCGACTGCGCTCGCGGCCCCCTCGCCGACGACGGTCAACGAGGTGACGCGATAGAAACGCGTGACGCCTTGCCCGAGGCCGCCTTCAGTGAGATTCGTGGTGCTGGTGGCCGTCGATCCGATAAGTGCAAAGGGTCCCTCGGCCGCTTCAGCGCCGTAGACGCTGTAGCCGAGGAAGGGGGGCTTCGAGGGAATCTGGTCCGGTGACGCGCTCCAGGTCACCTTCAATTCGCCGTCACCGCATGGAGCGACAATGATGCTCGCCGGGGGACGCGAATAGTCCCAGACGGTCGCGGAGCGGCTCGTGGTCGGCTCGCTCTCGCCGACAGAGTTGACCGCCGTCAACCTGTAACACCACGTCGAGGCCGGCTCGAGTCCATCGTCACGATAGCCCCGGTTCACGGGGCTGCCGATTAGCGAGAACGCGCCCGCACAGGTGGGTGCCCGGTAGACGTTGTAGTGCGTGAGGTTCACCGTGTCGCCTCCGTCCCACCAGGGCCCGACCCAACTCATGCTGATGTTGCGGTTGCCGCCGACGGGCGTGAAAGCACCGCTCCAGCGAGGTTCCGTCGGCACCGTGGGCTCCAAGGCGCATCCACCCGCGTAGAGCGCGAAGTCGATCGTGGAGGCGTCCATCCCGCCCACTTGGATCCGATAGGTCTCTCCGATAGTGCAGTCGAACCAGACCTCGGGCGAGTGGATTCCTTCGTCCTCCCAGGACGTGGCGCAGGTGAGAAGTGAAAGGGAATCGACGGCGGCGCCCGTGTAGACGGCGAGCGTCGCGTACCATTGCGCGTCGAGTTGGACATGCATCTGGCCTTCGGAGATCGGTTCGGCCCGGAACCACAGGGTCTTTCCGGCGTTTCCGCACGGGGCCGGCTCCCCCGGTTCGGTGGTCGCCCCCGCGTTGTCGCCGTAAAGGGGCATGCCGAAGTGGTCTATGGGTGCGTCGAAGCAATCGTTCACCGGTGCGCCTTCGGGGCAACCGCCGGTCGCAGGCACGCTTGGCGCGAGCGGGACGAGAAGCAAGGCGACGACGAAGAGGACGAGTCGGGGGGAGACCGCCATGGCCTTGGATACGACCCGACCGCCTTGAATCCGACGCCCGATGCAAACCACGGGTTGCTAGTGAATTCCTATGACGAGGCAGGTTCGCCGTTGGACCGGAGCGCTCCCTGGAAATCCACATGGCGTTTCGCGGCACACCAAAGACCAATTGGTCAAGGGCGGGCTCGGGCCGCCAAACGCATCACGGCATGTAGATGAGCCGGCAATTGGAGCACATCACGACACGCCCCGTCTTCGGGTCGAAAGGCACACGCGTCATCTCGCCGCACTTGGAACACTTGGCGTCGAACATCTCGGTCCGGACGTGGTCTTTGGATCGCCAACTCATGGTGCCACGGCACATGGTAGGGCTTCTGGTCTATTAACTTCACGTCCCGGCGCTCCTCGTGCGTCCCGACTTCCCCCCGATGGGATTGCGGGAATCATGCTGGGAACCTTCATCACGCTCGGCGTCTTCGCCCTCCCCGTGCGTCTTCGTTACCGCCCTGAGGGGGACCGCCTCATCCTTCGCCTGGAAGAGATCTCGGGCGAAGAAACGCGCCTTTGGAAACTACTTCAGACCATGGGCTGCAGGACTGAAAGCGAGCAGGTGCCGGGGACGCTCACTTGGAGACGGTGGATCAAGGCCGTCGACTTTCCCCGCTTGGAACGCGCCTCGAAGTTGACGCGTTGGGAATTGGCGCCCGAAGCGGGCGAGGCGGTCGTCGCCAGCATCACCGGCCCAAGACTCACTTATGAATCCGAGCGACCGCTCGACCCGGCCGCGTTCATCGAAGCGGCCAAGTCCGACCCCGCCGTGGGTGGAAGCGCGCTGGCTAACGCCTATGCGACGTTCGACGCGTGGGTGCTAGCGAATCCCGTTTTCGCCAAAGACGGTCAAGCCGACCTCAAAGCACTTGCGAGCGCCATGGAGATCGCCCGTGAGGCGAACCGGAAGGCGGCGGCCGTCTCCGAGGCGGAGGAGGCTCGCGAACTCGCCCTCGAACTGCGAGGTGTGGCGGGGGAAGACGCCTACGCCGCGCACGCCGCGCTGAAACGCCTGCACGATGCCGTGAAGAAGGTCCCGCTGCAGCCTGCATCCCCCCGAAGGCCGATGCCGGAACATATTGCGCATTTCCGCGGGAAACTGCGCCCTTACCAGTTGGAGGGCGTGCGCTTTCTCCTCGAGCGCGACCTGAACGCGATCCTCGCCGACGACATGGGCACGGGAAAGACCATCCAGGCGATCGCGGCGGTGGAGGCGGCAAACGAGCGCGCTCTGGTCGTGGGCCCGGCGAATGTGCTGTACAATTGGAAGGCCGAGGTCGAGCGCTTCACTGACGAGGAGGCGGCGATCTATCATCAGGGACAGCGAAGCGGCCCCGCCGATGCGCGGTTCCTCATCACGACATACGATTCGCTGCAACGCATGGGCGCCGCGGCGGGCGACGCGCTCGAACGACCGGTCCTCGTCCTCGACGAGGCCCATTACGTCCGCAACCACGAGACGCTTCGCTCACAGCTCGTGCGAGCACTTCCACAGAAACGGCGGATACTCCTCACGGGCACGCCCCTCGTGAACGGCATCGAGGACTACTACGAACTGCTGCGGCAGGTTGACGCGGACAGGTGGGGCTCGCGCTCGGCTTTCCGCGAAACGTGGCTCGTCGAACCGGCGCTATTCAACAAATACGTACAAGTACGTACCACTACGGCGAACCTCCTTCAGCGCGCCGCGCGCGACGTGATGCTTCGCCGCCGCAAGGACGACGTCCTCAAGGACCTGCCGCCGCGCACGGTGAGCGTGAACCTCCACGAACTCGCGCCCGACCGGCTCCGCGAGTACCGCCAGTTGGAAGAACGGGCGGAAGAAGCGATACGTGAGGGGGCCGCTTCTGGAAACGAACTGGCGGTCTTTGCCGCCATCCACGCGCTTCGACAACACCTTGCCGTTTCGCGCGTGCCAGTGGTCCTCGAAAGGATCCGCGAGCTATTGGCGGCGCAGGAATGCATCGTCGTCTATGCCCATTACCTGGAACCCCTGCACGCCTTCGCCAGGGAGCTTGGACCCCTCGCCGCGACCATTGAAGGCGCGACACCCCCGAAGGGGCGCATGGAGATATCCAAACGCCTTGGCCAGGAAGGCGGCCCACGAGTCCTTCTCGCGCAGATGGAAGCCGGCGGCGTCGGATTGAACTTCACCGCCGCGCGCCACGTCCTATTCGTCCACTTCGGCTGGACACCGGCCGTCCACGCGCAGGCGATGGACCGCGTGCACCGAATCGGACAGGACAGGCCCGTCTTCGTGGAGTTCTTTGTGACACCGGACACGATCGACGAACGGATGGTCAAGATCCTACTAAGGAAGGAAGCGGACCAGAACCTCGTCCTCGCGGATGAAAGCGACATCATGAACAGGAACGAGGTGGCGAGGTTGTTGGCGGAGGATGCGGCGAGGAGGGTAAAGGCGGAGACGGCGGCCATTGACACTTCCCTTGGGGAACGCTGATGCTGGGCCGTTGCTGGAAAGAAAAGGATTCGGGCGTCGGACCATGGTACGGTTTCCATGGGGCCCGTGGGCATCGGCCCCGGTTTCAAAGCCCGCCCGATGACTTGGCACGTTTGCCCGATTTCTTAGTTCGAGGCCCGCACGGGGACGCCCTTCAGGGGCTCCAGTATCGGGATGGTAATGGCTACGCGTCGTGACGTGACCATTCTTCGATCAGGCGACGGACCTTCTCTTTGCTCGACGATGACAAATCTGGTTCCCGTTCCATTGCGGCCACCAGCGCGGCCCGTTCCGCCGGACCAAGCTTTCCGTCGATTAGGCATTTCTCAAGAAGACCGGCTAGCCCGACCGGAAGGAACCCATAATCCTGATGCAAAACGTTTAATCGCGCATTTCGAGCGAGCTCGTCGACGCGACGCTGCAATAGGTTCACTTGGCCGGAATCGAGGCGGCCCGAGGCATGAAGTCCATGGATCCGCTGCCTTCTTGCCGACAGCCGTGTATCATGGATGGCCGGCTCGGTGCGACTCATGAACTCCTCCGACTCAAGGGCCCTCAGCTCGCGGGCATACACTCGTCGTCGGCCATAGATGCGCCATGCCCCAAAGGCTGATCCAATCGCCGTAATGGCGATGCCGGCAATGAAGAAAGTACGTTCTTGGTTCTCGGGGGCGAGCACCGTGCTGGCGAGGTCGGGTTCGACCGGCGGAGAACCTCCCGCCTGGAAGACTTCGAGCGAACTGCTGGTCTGACCGGCGTCGTTTCGTGCCTGGAAGCGCGCCCGGTATTGGCCCGCCGTCGCGTACGCGTGTTCCAATACCGGTGACGATTGCCAATCGGTTACGCCTCCGTCCCCCCAATAGGCTCGAAACGCCGTCGCTGCTCCCATGGCTCCCGCGGTCGTATTCGCCAGGCTCACGGAGAAAGAAATGCCGGGGGGCGGAAAGGAGGTCGACGCGCGGGCGACGACCGTCGGCGAGGCGGGCGTCCGCCCGACAATGGTGATGTTTCCCCGGGCCCCATGAGGAATCCATGCGAGCACGGACTCCCCCACGCTCGTGTATCCACTCTGATCGTTCGAAAGCTCAAGGCGCCACAGATGGGCGCCCGTGTTGACATCAAGGGAGTGCACGGCGCTTCCGACCCCTGACGCCGTGCTGGCGTACACGTTTACGGGAACGAAAAGGTTCGGGCCAGCGCGCACCACGGCGCTGTCGGTGGGTCTTTCAATCGGCCCCGGCGGGAGCGACCGCTGCCATTCTTCGGTCTGGTCCGTAGACTTGAGTTTGTAGATCGTAGACGCCGAGGCCACGTATAGAAATGGGTCGTCGTACGCGAGCCCCGGGTATCCAATCCCCGAAAGAACGTCCTCTGCCCCGATGTCCGAGGTCCAGAGCTCGTTCCCATTCTGGGCATTGTACGCCGTGACCCGGTTGTCGAAACGAGCGTAAACCACGTTTTCTTGGCCCGTGGCGCACGGGGAAACATAGGCGTAACCGCCCTGCCCGATAGGCTGGTTACCCTCGTATACGGTTGTCCTGCGCTGGAAACTGCTATTGGCCGTCCAATACATGTCGCCGTTGTCGAGGCCGAAGGTCCATAGGGTCGCCCAAGTGTGGCTGTCCTCCGCGGAATACGGCGTTGTCGGTAGCTGGCCAGACGCGGGAAGGCTTGAGTACGTTATGACGAACACACGTTGGCCAATGATGGAAACACATAGCAGCGTGGTATAGCCCGTGCCTCCTATCGGCGGCTCGGCTCTCAATCCCCCAGTCGCCTGCGCAGCCGCAGCTTCCACCGACAGAACCCGTGTCCACCGAGGGCGCCCTGTCACACCATCCAACGACGCCACGATGCTGGCGCCGGTTGTCTCTCCGTCTGCCCGCTGGCCCCAATGGGTGCATCCGGCGATTAGTTCTTTCGGGGTGACAGCGAGGCCCCGGCACCAAGTCAGAAAGTGGCCCGAAACCGCGCTTTCGGGGATCCAACGCCAGGCCTGCGTCCCGTTCGAGACCCAAGCGGCGTGGATACCTCGATTTACAGGGACGAAGATCTGCTGTCCGTCGCTAGCTAGGTCCCCGGCCGAAACGTCGTCAACGGGTGATGTCTTAGTGATCTGGGCCGTTTTCAGGTCAACACGAAAGAGTCCGGTCTCCCCTCGTCCGCCAAATGCCCGAGTGGCCACGAAAGCCCCGCCGTCAAACAGTAACGGCCCGGACCACGTTTCTGTTACTCCGGGAAGTGGGAGAATGAAAGCGGTATCATCCGTTTCGGGGCCGGCATCAGTGGTCAGGCCGGTCCGGGCGGCATCGCCAGACGTCTGAAGCCACGGGGCGGCCGCGCCATCGTGGCCAAGGAGGAGCAAAAGGCCAATCATGGTAGGGATGCGCCATCGTCCCGGCCTTACGGGAGACCGTGTGCTCACCGTTATTCATCCGGCCGGCCTCAAATAAGCCTTACTGCGGCGCCTGTCCACTTTGTGACGGCCGCACCCCGATTTTCTTCGTATAACGCGGAAGAAGATCCTCTGCCGCTCCCACTGGTCTCGGGAGACCGTTCTGAGTACCAGTTTTTGGCCTCGCATGTTTTCCTGGTGCGGCCATAGGGGCGCCCGCAACGCGAAGCTGACCAAGTCCACAAGCTCGAAGGCCAGGGAAAACTATAAGCTGTAGCAAAAGCTACAAAATAGAGCATGGCGACGAGTCCGGTCCGCATCCGCGAGGAGGACAAGGCGCAACTGGAGCGCCTCCGTCGGGAAATCCTCGCTGCCGAGGGGGAGCGACCGACGCAGCAGGAGACGATCGCGAAGATCATCGAATTCGCCGTCCGGCACCGCGACCAGTTCGTCGCCGAGGCGACTTGGACGCCCCTCACGCCGCGGGAGTTTCGCAAATGGGTCGCTTTGGTCGAGGCGGGTCAGGGGTTCGAAGCCGTTTCCCCCGCCGAGATCGACGACATTGTATACGGTGCATGATGACGGTCGTTCTGGACACGTCGGTGCTTGCGGCGTTCGTGAATCCCCGCGATCCGCTACACAAGGCCGCACAGGAAATCTTGGAGCGATGCAGCGGCGGCGAATTGGGAAAGCCCGTGAGTTCGGAGCACATCCTCATCGAGGGACTTACTTTGCTCCAGCGAAGGGCCGGCCGGCCGGAGGTCTCCAGGTGCTATGCAGCCCTTTTCACGGGAGGTAATGGTGTGCCGAGCCTGGTCCATCCTCTACGAACCGGGCGCGAGGAACTGGGCCGCGCCGTCGAGGCGCACTTCCGCCACTTCGCCAAGCGCCTGAGTGTGGTCGATTGCGTACTCCTTGTCATGGCCGAGGACATGGACGCACCCATCGCATCCTTTGATACTGGTTTCGACGGGCTCGTCGAGCGAATCGCACGGTAGCCCCGAAGCGGGAGGCCCTCGGGCCCAGGACCACAAGGGCTGGCCTTCGCTTGGGGGAAGAAAAGTCCGCAAACGGAAAGGGCACCACCACTATGTCGCCTGCTACAGGTCGGCCCACGCCGCGTCCTCCTCGCTTCGAAGCCAATCTTCGGCCAAGGTCGACTCCGCGAGGAGGGTAGTGGCGGTCACGTGGTGCTTGCGGGACTTCAGGAACGCGAGAACGTCGAGGAGCACGGGCTCCGGGACGTCGGCGAGTTCACGGAGCAGATCATCACGGGCGTTCATCGTGTCCATAGAGTGGACCTTGGGCGTATATGGCTTTGTGGATGGAGGAGGCCGCTGATGGCTTGGTCTTTTTCATGGGATGGACGCCGAAAGTACGATGCCCAAGCGGCTTGGGGTGCCTTTATTCTCCCTTCGTTCGTTTCCTAGCCGTGTCCCCCAAGCGCGCCCCCCGGAAATCGACGACGAAATCCGCCAACCGCACTTCGCCGCCAAAGCGGCGCCAATCCAAACGTGCGGGATCGAAACGCGCCACCGGGCGTGCCGGGACGGCCCAAAAGGGCGACGCCGACGTCCTCGTCCGCGCGTTCATTGCGTCACTCCCCCCGTGGCAACGAGGCATTGCAGAGCGCTTCGACAAGCTTGTCGCGCGGGAAGTCCCGGGCGTGAAGAGAGCGATGAAGTGGAGCGCCCCATTCTACGGTCTCGAAGGCCGGGGCTGGTTCGCCGCGTTCGGGGCGTTCAAGGCACATGTGAAGGTCAATTTCTTCAAGGGGACGTCGCTGAAGCCGGTGCCGCCGAGGGGGGAGAGCGGGAACACGCGGGCTGTGGACCTACGGAGCCTGGAAGAGTACGAGGCGGCGCCGATGAAGGAGTGGGTGAGGCAGGCGGCGAGGTTGCCGGCGTGGGGGGCCTGATCGTTTCGGTTTTTGGCGGTAGGCGCAAGAGCTGCCTGTTTCCAACCGCCGCCAAGTTTACGCCCGCCATCGAGGTTTTGGCTTCACCCGATTCCGCGCCTCGGCCATCAGTTTGAGAGCCCCATCGAGTCGTTGCTCCGTCGTCATCGCGCCTACCCGGCGAAAATCTTCGCGGGTCAGTCGCTTGATGTGAGAAATCCAGTGGCCGTCGTCATCGGCGAGCCAGGGACTTGTGTGGAGACGCAGCCACGCGCATTCGATGCAGCCTTCGCCGCGCAATGAAGAGCGAATCACGCGGACCTACAAGAACGTGACGCTCTCGCGACCCATGAGTCGGCGCGTATTCCGGGCCCGGCGCCCAAATCGATGGCCCTACAGGATGATGTCGATATCCAGCTTCTCCGCCAGCTCCTTGTAACGGTTGCGTATCGTGACTTCCGTGACGCCCGCCACATCCGCCACCTCTCTCTGCGTCCTGCGTTCGCCGCAAAGGATGCTGCTGATGTAGAGCGCTGCTGCCGCGACTCCCGTCGGGCCCCTTCCGCTCGTAAGTTCCTTGTCGGCGGCCTGCTTGAGGATCTCCACGGCCTTCGCCTGGATCTCACCGCTCAACTTAAGCTCCGAGCAGAACCGGGGAATGTAGTCGATGGGGCTCGTCGGCATCAGTTTCAATTTCAACTCACGCGCGATGAAACGGTAAGTGCGCCCGATCTCCTTCCTTGAGACACGGCTCGCGTCCGCGATCTCATCGAGGGTCCTTGGGACGTTGCACTGCCTGCACGCCGCGTAAAGCGATGCCGCGGCGACACCTTCGATGGACCTACCGCGGATGAGGTTCTTTTGGACCGCGCGCCTGTAGACCATTGCCGCCGTCTCACGGACGTTTCGCGGGAGACCCATCCTTGAGGCCATGCGGTCAAGTTCACTGAGCGCGAAGGCGAGGTTCCGCTCGGTGGCGTTCGAGACGCGTATGCGCCTCTGCCATTTTCTCAACCTGTAGAGTTGGGCCCGGGACTTCGTGGGGATGTTCTTCCCGTACGAGTCCTTGTTCCTCCAACCTATCTCGGTGGAGAGACCCTTGTCGTGGATAGTGTAGGTCATCGGGGCGCCGACGCGGGCCCTCTTCTCACGCTGTTCGTGGTCGAAGGCTCTCCACTCGGGGCCTTGGTCGATGAAGTGCTCGTCGAGCACAAGGCCGCAGCTGTCGCAGACCAGTTCGCCGCGCTCGTAGTCGCGCGACAGGGACTTGCCGCCGCACTCGGGGCATTGACTGATCTCTTCGACTTCCTCGCCTGGCGCTGGCTTGTTCTTTTCGGCCATAGATTTCACCTAACGAATAATTCCCGGCCCTGGAGCCGGTGAAGTTGGACACTGCCTTTCGGCGATACGACGACGTACGGGGCCTTGACGGGACCGATGAGTTCTTGGATACGCCCGACCTCCATGTGCTTGTTGTCTACGACGCGGGCGCCGATACGCGCCCTCACGGAAGAACGGATGACGATGGCACCCTCTCGGGTGACCTTGTGGACGACACCAAGCGACTCCATACCGCACCACGTGGCAACGGGCCGAAAGGCCTATTACCACGAGTCACGTGTAGAATAGCTCTTGTATTTAAACTTTAGCGTGGGCCTGCTTGATGTTATTTAAATAAACTGCCACACGGCCTTAAATGGGGCGAGAATCTGGCGCCTAAAAAGGGTTGCTAATTGGGCCGAACTTGGGTAGGGTGGCCCCTCCGGATGAGCCCTGAGCGCGGTCGAAACGACCTTCAGCGGCCTCGGGACCACGGGAGCCCGTGAACAACGGAGAGTTTGGAAATGCCGGTAGCTCGTCGATGCGCGTAAACGCCGCGCCGGCGCCGCCGCCTTTCGCTTCCGTACTCCAGTGCGCACCCTCCGCCCGATCGCAAAGCTTCTTTTCGGCCACTAAACAAAGGCGCCACGGGAGACACGCACTCGGTCCCCCCCCCATCCCGCTCACTAGCGCACTTTATTTAAAGGGACAATGTTGCGGCGACCGATGCGCCTCCTCTTCATCCACTCCGACTACATCGAGTACGAGGCCAAGAAACCGGCCCTACGCTCGATCCAAGGGGAGCCGGCCATGCCGAAGGACCGGCTGGAGGAGGCACTCGTCGTCTTCTACTCGGTCGAAAAGCCGGATGAGAAGAACATCGATGCCGTCGTCGCGCAGACGGTGAAAGAGATCCAAGACGTCACCGGCCAAGTGAAGACGCAGAACGTCGCCCTCTACCCGTACGCGCACCTTTCAAGCGACCTCGCCAAGCCCGACGTCGCGAAAGCGACGGGCGAAAAACTCGACGCCGCCGTGAAAGCCGTCGGCTACAAGACGATCCACGCGCCGTTCGGCTGGTACAAGAGTTTCAGCCTCAAAGCGAAAGGCCACCCGCTTGCCGAACTCTCGCGCTCGATAACGATCGACGAGACCGGCGAGCACAAGCCCAAGGAATCCGAAGCACTAAGATCCGAAAAAAAGCTCAAGAGCGAGTGGCACGTCCTCACACCGGCCGGCGAGTTGGTGACGGCCGACAAGTTCGATTTCAAGGGCCATGAGGGCCTCGAGCTTCTCTACCGCCATGAAGTCGCAAAAAGCCGCAAGGCGACGGGGGAACCGCCGCACGTGAAACTCATGCACGAGCTGGAGCTCGTCGATTACGAGCCCGGAAGCGACCAGGGGAATTTCCGTTGGTACCCGAAGGGCTCGCTCATGAAGCGTCTCCTAGAAAGGCGCGCGTCCGACATGGTCCTCGCTGCGGGAGCGATGCAGGTAGAGACGCCGATCATGTACGACTTCGCTCACCCGGCCTTGAACAAATACCTTCAGCGGTTCCCGGCGCGCCAGTACACGGTCCAATCGGACGACAAGGAGTTCTTCCTGCGCTTTGCCGCCTGCTTCGGCCAGTACCTCATCGCCCACGACATGACGGTGAGTTACCGCCACCTGCCTCTCCGGCTCTATGAGCTGACGCACTACTCCTTCCGGCGCGAGCAATCCGGGGAACTCGCGGGGCTTCGCCGGCTACGGGCGTTCACGATGCCCGACATGCACACCCTTGTGCGAGACACTGCCCAGGCGAAGGAGGAGTTCAAGAACCAGTTCAAGTTGTCGATGAATTGGATGGCCGACCTCGGCTTCCAGTACGAGGCCGCCATCCGCTTCGTGCGCCCGTTCTTCGACGAGAACAGGGAGTTCGCCGTCGAACTTGCGTGCCTTTTGGACCGGCCGGTCTTGATCGAGATGTGGGACGAACGGTTCTTCTACTTCGTGATGAAGTTCGAGTTCAACGTCCCGGACACGAGCGGCAAGGCGTCCGCGCTCTCGACCGTGCAAATAGACGTCGAGAACACGGAGCGCTTCGAGATAAGCTACGTGGACGAGACCGGGACCAGGAACTTCCCTCTCCTTCTACACTGCTCCGTCTCAGGTTCGATCGACAGGAACGTCTACGCGTTCCTCGAACAGGAGGCGATGAAGATCGCGAAGGGCGGCAAGGGCACTTACCCGTTCTGGCTTGCGCCGACCCAACTTCGGCTCATCCCCGTAAAGGACGAGTTCCTGCCGACGTGCGAAAGGTTGGCAACATCGCTTCCAGGCGTCCGTGTCGACGTGGACGACCGCGACGAGGGCGTCTCCCGCAAGATCCGGGACGCGGAAAAGGAATGGGTGCCGCTCATCCTCGTCTACGGCGAGAAAGAGGCCACCTCCACGAAACTGCCAGTCCGATCGCGCACCGACGGCCAACGCGAGTACACCGTCGAAGAGCTTCACAACCACATCATGAAAGCACAAGGCGAGATGCCTTGGCTACCGCTGCCTCTCCCGAGGCATCTTTCGAAGCGGCCCGCGTTTCGCGGGTAGACAAAGTGTCGGCGACCCCCTTGACCAAGGGCCGAGGCATCGCTTTCCGGGTCCTTCGCATCTGACCGGTCGCGACCCGCTCGCCTGTGACCAAACGCCCTCGGGACGTACGCCCGTTTTGCAGCATGTTCCGTTTTGAACGCGTGCGGCGAGACGTTTGAACACGCCCGCCCGGGCAATCGATATAAATACCGACCGCAATCAAGATTGACAAGGCTTGGCAATGAGGGATGCCGGCCGGTGGGAAACCCAATGCCCGAACTCAAGGCCTACTTCAACGGACGGTTCGTAGCAGAATCCGAAGCGCGCATTTCCGTGTTCGACCACGGGTTCCTTTACGGCGACGGCGTCTTCGAAGGGATACGCGCCTACAATGGCCGCGTGTTCAAGCTCGAAGAGCACATCGCCCGCCTCTACGACAGCGCAAAGGCGATCGCGCTCCAGATCCCGCTCACGCGCGAGGAGATGGCTGAGAAGATCCTCGAGACATTGAGGCTCAACAACCTCCGCGACGCTTACATCCGACCGGTGGTCTCGCGCGGGATCGGCGACCTCGGCCTTGACCCCAGGAAGTGCGCGACGCCGACCGTGCTCGTCGTCGTGAAACCGCTCATCGACCTCTACGGCGACAAGTACGCCAAAGGCCTCACGGTCATCACGGCGGCCACACGTCGCAATTCCCCGGCCGCCTTGAGCCCGAACATCAAGTCGCTGAACTACCTCAACCAGATCCTCGCCCGTATCGAGGCGAACCTGAGGAACGCCGACGAGGCCCTCATGTTGGACCTCCAGGGCTTCGTCTCGGAGGCGTCGGCGGACAACATCTTCACCGTGAAGGATGGTGCCGTGATAACGCCGCCCACCTACAATAGCCTGAAGGGGATCACTCGGCAGGCCGTGATCGAGGTCGCCGAGAAGGAAGGCTTCACCATCAAGGAGGAGCCGATAACGCTCTTTGACGTCTACTCGGCCGACGAGATATTCATCACCGGCACCGCCGCCGAGCTCGCTCCCGTGGTCATCGTCGACGGGCGCACTATCGGCTCTGGAAGGCCGGGACGCATAACGACTACACTGATGGCGGCCTTCAAGAGGTTCGCCCAATCGCACGGGACGCCCATCTTCGAGACAGACAGCGAGCAAGCGCAGGCGAAGGTCCGAAGATAGGCCGCGCAAAGGGTGGCGTCAGCCGGGCACGGCGGGTTCTCCAGAGAGGAGCGCCGGCAATCCTTTGAGGTCTCCCATCCGATGGTCTGGCCTGATGAGGGGATCGTGTGGCAATCCACCTTCACGATCAATCCAACACGTCTGGAGCCCAGCGGCCTTCGCTCCCGCCACGTCCGCCACAAGCGAGTCGCCCACGTGGAGGATTGCATCGCCCCGCGTCGCCAGGCCGCGCACCGTGAGGTCGAAAATGGGCCGCGCGGGCTTGTAGCACTTGGCGCCTTCGCTTGTCACGATGACTTTGAAAAGGTCCACGGCACCGTTATGCCGGAGGAGCCCGTCCAACATGCCGATGTCGGCGTTGGACGTTATCGCGAGCGGGTAGGCCTTCGAAAGCTCCAACAGGACGGCGAGGGCGTCGGGGTAGGGTTCGGCCTCGTAGTATGAGGCGTTGAGGTCGCGCGCGATCTTCGCCGCGTCGCGCTCGACGCCCTGTTCTTGGAGAATCGTCGAGATTATCCAATAGTCGCGGTCGTGCATGTTCACAAACGGTCGCGTGAATAGGTCCCTGATCAACTCCTCGCGCCTGCGTAGGAGCCCGTCGACCGTCGCCTGCAACCGGTGGCTTTCGATGACTTCGGCGAAGAGGTCGCGAAGGGCCTGCGTGGTCCCCCGAAAAAGGGTGCCGTACGCGTCGAACGACAGGGCCTCTACCTTTTCCATGGGCGGCCATGGGCCTCGTATTAGATACGGGTGTCGAAGGTGCTCACCGGGCCCGCCGAAGCGTCGAAAACGCCTCGACTACAAACCGCGTCGGAGGAACTCCCGGTCGGACGGCATCGTGTACCCGGAGGCGCCTGGAGGCTCCGGCTTCGATGGGGCGATGACGAGCAATTAATAGCGCCTTGCCCGTAGGGCCTTCGATGGGCGCAGAGCCACGCTACCTTTACGGGGACGTCTTCGACGGGGAGCGCTTCCTCGAGGGTTACGTCGGGATATCCGAGGGGAAGGTTGTCGACAGCGGTCGCGGACCGCCCCCCAGGGAGCCACTGGTCAAGGGTGTCGTGCTTCCGACCTTCACCAACGCCCACACCCACGTGGGCGACATGTTCCTTCGCGGCACGAGCCTCCCAAGAGACCTCAAGGCCGCGGTCGCTCCGCCGGACGGCGTCAAACACGTGGCCCTGCGAGGCGCTCGTCGCGAGGACGTCGAAAGGGGAATTAGAGGCGCCGTAGAGGAGATGGAGACCAATGGTGTCGGGCGCTTCGTCGACTTTCGCGAAGGCGGGCTCGATGGCCTCGGAATGCTCGAGAGGGCGGCCGCGGGTTCCAAGGCGACGCGACTCGCGCTTTCCCGTCCGTGCGGCATGGGTTTCGACCCCGACGAGGTGGATGCCATCCTCGCCGCCTCCGACGGGATCGCGGTCTCGGGGATGGCGGACTACGCCCCCGACGTCCTTTCACGGTTGTCCCGCGCGGCCCGCGAGCGCCGAAAGATCTTCGCACTCCATGTGAGCGAAGGAGAGCGGGAGGATATCGACGCCGCCCTCGAATTGAGACCGACGTTCCTCGTGCACATGGCGCATGCCGATCAAAGCGACCTTGAACGTGTCAGCGCCGAAAATGTGCCGGTGGTGCTCTGCCCGCGAAGCAACGCCTACTTCACGAAGGCGCCCGACCTGGAGGCCTTTGTTCGATCAGGCTTGAGACTTGGCCTTGGGACGGACAATGCGATGCTCAACTCCCTAGACGTCCTGGAGGAGGCTCGATTCGCCTCGAAACTCGTGCGCCCGGCCAATCGAAGGAGGCTCGTACAGATGTCCACCGCCGGGCCCGGGAAACCCTTAAGTCGTCCGGGCGGCGATAGACCTATGGACGTCGGCCTTTCAGCGGACTTCGTGGTTTTCGCAAAGACGGCCAACGACCCGCTCGAATGCCTCTTCGGCGGCAGACCGACGATCCTCGTGAACACGCTATTGGAGGAAGCCCGATGGAAGAATACAAACGAATCCTGATCCCGACGGACGGCTCCGAGCGAGTGAAGACGGCCGTGGAGAAAGGCGTCGCCCTGGCGAGCCTCACCAAGGGTTCGGTGACGGCGCTTTTCGTCGTCGACCAGCAGACGTTCTCGCACCTCGACTACCAATGGGAGGCGATAAACCAGCTTCTGACGAAACAGGGCGAGGAAGCGGTCTCTTACGTCGCGGAGCTCGCGGCCGAGGCGAAGGTCCCCATCCGGACCGAGATCGTCTCCGGACACCCCGCGGACGAGATAGTCAAGGCTGCAAGCCGTCACGACTTAATAGTAATGGGCACTTTGGGGCGCACCGGGCTGGACCACCTGCTCATGGGCTCCGTGGCCGAGAAGGTCATGCGGCACGCCCCATGCCCCGTCATGGTCGTCCGGCTCAAATGATGCGGAGCGGCGAATCGATGCGCGTTGACGAGCTCATGACGAAGAACCCGATCGTCGTGGAGGTCCCGGGGACCCGCGACGACGCTTTGAAACTGCTGGCCCACCACTCGGTCTCGGGCGTTCCCGTGGTCAAGGCGAAAACGGGGAAACTCGCAGGGGTAGTCACGCGATCCGACATCTTCCGCCACAGCGACGAGGAGCAGTTGGCACTCGTCATGACGACGAAGCCCTTCACCATCGGGCCCCGGGATGACGTCGCCAAGGCCGCGAAGATCTTTTTCGAGAAGCGCATCCACGGCCTCCCGGTCGTGGGTAGCGACTCGGAACTTCTCGGGGTCATCTCCCCGAGCGATATCCTGAAAGTCATCGCCGAGAGCTCCAGCAAGAAGACCATCGGCGACCTCGGCACCGCGACGGCGTTCCCGGTCCACACGGCGACACCACTTGCGGTCGTGTGGGAGATAATGAACCTCAACCACCAGAACGCGCTTCCCGTCCTCGACGACGATGCCGGCCTCGCGGGGATAGTCACCGACAGCGACCTCTTCAAGAAGAGCCAGGTCGATGACGTCATCAAGAAGTCGAAACTCTCGATAGGGGAGGACGAGGACGCCTGGACGTGGGACAGCCTCCGAAGCATCATGCCCCTGTACCTATCGAATTCGAAGGTGAAGCTCCCCAAAGCGGCCGTAAGCGAGGTCATGACGTCCAAGGTCGAGACCGTCTTCACGAGGGCGAGCGTCTCGGAGGCCGCGAAGAAGATGCGCAAGTTCAAAGTCAACCAATTGCCCATCCTCGACACGCACGATCGCCTCGTCGGGGTCGTGACGGATCTTGACCTCATGCAGGTCATGACGTGAGTCGCCCGCGATCTTAGCGGGAATCGGGGCGTGAACTCGATGGTCGATGAGAAGAAGGGAGGGAAGGACGTGGAGAAAGAGGCCACGGCGGGCGATGTACATGACAGACTCATGGCGCTTCTCAAGCGGCGCGGCTTCATCCAACCCGCTTACGAACCGTACGGCGGGGTGGCCGGTTTCTATGACTACGGCCCGCTGGGAGCCGCGATCAGGAACAACATCGAATCCACGTGGCGCCGTTATTTTGTCCACGAGGAAGGATTCGCCGAGATAATCTCGCCGACCGTGGCGCCAGAGCAGGTTTTCCGGGCGAGCGGGCACCTGGCGGGGTTTGCGGATCCGCTCGTCGAGTGCCCGAACTGCCGGGAAGTATCGCGCGCCGACCACCTGCTTGAGGCGATCTCCGCGAAGTACAACGGGCTAGGCCTCGAAGAGGTGAAGGCGCAGTGGAGGCACGTTCGCGCGGAAGTCGCCTGCCCGACTTGTAAGAAGAAAGGTGATTGGCCTGACGTGCAGGCGTTCAACCTGATGTACGGTGTCAAGATCGGGGCCGGCGACTCAGCGCGGCAAGGCTATTTGCGCCCCGAGACCGCGCAATCCATGTTCATGACGTTCCCGTGGCTTCTCCGATACTTCCGGGACAAACTGCCCTTCGGCGCCGTGCAGATCGGGCGCGCCTACAGGAACGAGATAGCGCCGCGGCAAGGATTGTTGCGCCTACGCGAATTCTCGCAAGCCGAGGCCGAGATATTCTTCGACCCCGGCGAAAAGACGCACAAGCGGCTCGCCGCGGTGAGAAACGAGAAGGTCCGTCTTCGCCCCGCCAAGCGCCCCGGAAGGGCGCATAAGGAAGATGCCGAACTCCACGCGCTCGGCGAGGCCGTAACGCACAAGATCATCGGCAACGAGAAGGGCGGCAACGAGGCTCTTGCCTACTACATCTGGTTCACGCAGAAGTTCCTCGTCGAGGTCGGGATTCCTCTCGAGCGGCTCCGGTTCCGCCAGCACGAGGCGGACGAGATGGCGCATTATGCGAGCGACTGTTGGGACGCCGAATTCCTCTCCGAACGCTTCGGGTGGGTGGAGATAGTCGGCATCGCCGACCGTGGTACCTATGACCTGGACGCGCACGCGAAGGCGAGCGGCCACGCGAACGAACACGACCACAAGACACCCGCCTTCACCTCCGTTAGCTCCCCGTTCAAAGTCTTCAAGCAATTCGATTCGCCAAGGACCGCCACGGTCGACAGGGTGATCCCCCGCAAGGAAAAGCTCGGACCCGCCTTCAGGGCGAAGGCGGCGAAGGTGGCGGCCGCCATGGGCGACTACGACGCAAAACAGGCGGCCAAGGAGGGGCTGCTCCACCTCACGATCGACGGCGAGGAGCTGGAAGTGTCCTCCGACCTCTTCGAGGTCCGACCCGTCACTGAAACGGTGGCTGGCGAATACGTCGTGCCCCACGTGGTCGAGCCTTCGTTCGGCCTCGATCGGATAACGTATGCCGTGCTCGAGTGCTCGTGGTCCGAGGGCGAGTGGCCCGTGTTGAGGCTGCCGGTCGTGACGGCGCCGGTGAAGGTCGGGGTCTTTCCTTTGATGGACCGCGACGGGCTCGATGTCCTTGCGATGGAAGTCGATTCCCGTCTGCGCTCGGCCGGTATCGCGACGTACTACGACGACGCGGGCGCGATAGGCCGGCGCTACGCCCGCATGGACGAGATCGGCACGCCGTGGTGCGTGACCGTCGATTACGACTCGCTGGAGAAGAAGGACGTTACGGTGCGCGAGCGCGACACGACAAAGCAGGAGCGCGTCGCCATCGCTTCACTGGTCGAGCGGTTTCGCAAAAAAGGCTAGTGATTGTCTATTCCCTTGACGCCAGAAAGGACCTTTCACCCCAAGGAATAGACTATCAGTATTCGTTGGATCCTATGATTTTGGAACATATTTTGTAGGCGGCTTCACCTACTCCGGTTACAGGGAATCGAATATCTCCCCACTGGGCCTCAACTGGGCGGTCAGAGGAGCAAGCGGGGCACCCGATCCGGAGGCAATCGGAGGGGCTGGCTCGAACGGACTTGCGTTTCTTGTTCAGCTCCAGCGCTTTGATAATTATTTTCTGTGAAGGATAAAATTCATTACCTACGACGTGAATCACCATCCCGGAGGCTGAAGGGCGCCACAAGTGCCCAGAGGCTTCGCTAAGAAAGTTGGAGGTGTAAAAAGATGAACAAACTATTGGCAATATTGGCGCTCGGAGCACTCGTTGCCCCGATCGCGATGGCACACCCAGGCGAAGAGGATGCAGGCGCAGGCGGCTTCTACGTTGGAGCCGGCAGCGTCTGGCAGGAAGCGAACACCGAGAGCGGACTGCAGTCAGCGGTCGTTCTCTGTCACGACTCGCACGTCGAAATCAACGACAACGGCACGCCCGACGACACGTCCGATGACTTCGAAGAGGTCATCTGCGACGCCGACATGCCGTCCGACGACAACCTGCTCGCGTAAACGAGCTACGAGACACGGGGCCCGGGGGAATTCCCCGGGCTCTCCCGATTTTTTGGGGTTTATTGCCTACTATGACTGCCTCCGCCCGCGGGCCACGAGCGAAAGACCGATCACGGCGGCCAACGCCTGAAAAAGTCCAAGGTCCGGGATGACGGTGCCCGTCTGACCGGTCTCCTGTCGCCCCTTTTGCGTTTCCCCTGAGCTCGGAAGTTCATCGGGTTCGACCTTGAAGGTCTCCCCGCTTGCATCCCCCGAATCTACCGAGCCCGCCTCGACCGTTGTATCAAAGACGTTCACGACCTTGCTCCTCCCGTCGGGGCCATCTCCACCCACTATGTAGGCGCGGCCTGCGACGAGCGCCGCTCCCGCGTCCCAACGCGCCGGCGCGACCCGCGACGTCAGGTTGACAACACCGTCGGTCGTGATCCGGAAAACGACGGGCGTGCCCCTAGATTTTGCGTTGTCGATCGAACCGCCGAAAAGATGAACCACGCCTCCGTCGCCGACCCCCGAGGAGGCGCGAAGAGTAGTAGGGAGCCTGAAGGGCGAAATCGAGACCGAACGAGTGACGGGATCGAAGAATATGACTTCGCGGCTCATACCGTGGTCGGTAAGACCACCCACGATGACCACGCGGGTTCCGTCGTAGACGGCCGCATGGTCGAGCCGCCCGGAAGGGAGCCTCGACCCGGTGTCCGCGATCGTCTTCGCAACAGGGTCGAACACCAGGATCGCGTCCCTATCGACGCCCGCTTTCAGATCGAACCCGCCGCTCACGTAGATGCGTTTCCCGTCGGATGCGGCCGCACAACCCCAGATGGCCCATGGGAGACGCGTGGTTATGAGCGCCGTCGCGATGCCGGTCGCCGGGTCGAACTCGACGATCTCATCGGTAGGGACCGGGGCTCCAGCCACGAAATTCACGCCTCCGAAGACATAGGCCCGGGCCGCGACGTATGCCGCGCAACCTTCGTATCGGGGAGAGGGAAGACTTGAGACCTTCGTGACGGTGAGCGCCGTCGGGCTCAACCGAAGGATATCGCCGCTTACGCTCGAATCCCCGCGTCCTCCAAAGACGTACACGCTCGCACCGTCCGTGGCGACCATCGCGCCGGCCAAAGCGGCCGGCAGGGCCTCGCGTTGGTCGACCATGCGCTCCGCCGTGCTGACCTGGGCCATCAAGAGGAGTGCCAGGAGGACGGGGCATAGGCGCGTACTCATGCGGGGGCGAACGACGCGTGCCATCCTTAAGACTTCCCGGACGATCACGTCGCTCAGCGTGCGATGGTCTTCAGGCACTCGTCAAGTATGTCCAGGCCTTCATCGAGTTGTTCCCGGTCGATGATGAGCGGCGGGATCAGGCGCACCGAGGATTTCCCGCAGGGCAGAACCAGGAGACCCCGCTTGTACGCCGCTTCGATCACGGCGGCGCGTTCCTTCACCGCGTGTTCCTTGGTCTTGCGATCCTTGACGAGGTCGATCGCCTGCATGAGGCCAAGGCCCCGCGCGTCTCCGACGAGGTCGTGGCGCTCCTTGAACCCGGCCAGCCGTTTCGAGAGGTGCTTTCCGAGAGTCGCCGCGTTCTCGACGAGCTTCTCGTCCCTGATCACGTCGAGTGTGGCCATGGCTGCGGCGCACGAGACGGGGTTTCCGCCGAACGTGTTGCTGTGCGCTCCTGCGCGGTCGAAGTCAAGGTCGGAGCGCGCGATGCACGCTCCAAGCGGCATCCCTGAAGCGATGCCCTTGGCTATCGAGACGATATCCGGTTCGACGCCGAAATGCTCGGACGCGAACATCTTTCCCGTGCGTCCGATGCCGCTTTGGACCTCGTCTGCTACCAGAAGTATGCCGTTTTCGCGGCATAGCTCGTGGAGTCTGGGGAGGAACGTCTTCGGCGGGACGATGTATCCGCCTTCTCCTTGAACGGGTTCGACGAATAGGGCCGCGACTTCGTTCGCCGGGACCGCGTTTTCGAAGACGTAGTCCTGGATGTACCGTAGCGTCGCGTCGACGAGCCGATCGGGTTCGGCGTAGCCGTCTATCCCCCACGGGTTACGGTAGGGGTTCGCGAAGGGCACGTGGGTGACGCCGGGCATCGTGGGGAAGAAGCGCTCCTTGTGCACGATCTTGCTGGCGGTGAGCGAGAGCGAGCCCGCGGTGCGGCCGTGGAACGCGCCGTAGAACGCAAGAATCTGTTTCCTATGTGACTTGTGGCGCGCGATCTTGATCGCAGCCTCGTTCGACTCCGTTCCCGATTGCGTGTAGAATACTTTCTTGGCGACGAGACCTGGCGTGATCTCGGTGAGCCGTCTTGCGAGCTCAACTTGGACCGCGTAGTAATAATCGGTCCCGGCGAAGTGGATGAACTTGGCCGCCTGCTCCGCGATCGCCTTGACGACGCGGGGGTGAGCGTGGCCTGTGGAGTTCACGCCGACGCCGGCCGTGAAATCGAGGAAGACCTCGCCGTCGACGCCGTGCACGTGGACACCTTGTGCGTGAGAGACAGCTATCGGGGCGGTCTTGGTCGTCGTCACCAGGAAACGCTCGTCGTCGGCGATCAGCTTCTTGGCGTTCGGGCCGGGAGGGGGAGATTTCACGGAAGTCTTGTCCATCGGAACACTCGCCTACGAATTTCGTAATCAGGTCAGTTGTTCAAGAGTTAAAACGCTTGCGTTGCGGGCACGGACCCCAGAAAGCCCATGGCGCGCGGCGGAAGCCGCAGGGAAGCGTCGCCCACGCCGCGGGAACCGCATCTTCGTCGGGCGTTTCCGCTGCCGGACGGCCGATTCCTGCCGACAAGCCAAGGGCCAGAGTGGCGAACCGCAGGACGGGTCGGCGCCCGGCGGAACCGGTGGGACGCGACGCACATGATTCCCCGGGAAGCGGCTTCGGGTCGGGCCTCAGTCCTGCGATGGCCCCCACCGCCATCATTCGTATACGCGTCTATTGAGACGGGGAATGAGCGCGCAGATGATCGCCGTCTCCGTAAGCCTCGTCCTGTCCAACGCGCCACTCGAGAGCCAACCCACCGCCCCCATCGAATTACCGATCCCGAAAACGCCTGTAAGGCGCGCCATCGCTTCCCCGATGCTTCGCCCCGCGGCGACGTCCTTCACGACCCTCGGCGGATACGCGAAGCCGGGCCCGTGGCCAAGAGTGAGCCCGCCGCGCTTTCCAACTATCGCGCAGAACTGGACGTCAAGGTAATCCTTGATCAACGGATTCCAGAACAGGCCAGCCTCTATGCCTACGCCAAGGTCCGCCCCCGTCGAGTCCAAGGCCGCGCGGGCCCGGTTCACGGCGCCTTTCAACGTGTCCTGCGCGAACGGTTGCTCCGGCACTCCGCTTGAGACCCCGACGCCTTTCACGATTACGTTCGCGTGATAATGTGCGAAAGCGTTCTTCACCGCCGCCAGCTTCGCCGGGTTCTTCGTGCCGACGGCGACGCGCAGGCGCGAAAGCGACCGACCGTCCACGTCGATCTCGCCCGCGCCTATCCTCGTGCCGCTGATCGGGCGCCCGTCATGGGCCAACACGTGGGCGACGACCTCGACCTTGAGAGGCTTCAACCCTCGCTTTCGACGGGCCCGGTTTATCGAATCGGCGGTCTTCCTCGTTTCCGGCGACACTACGATGCACTCGAACCGCTTCTCAAGGGCCCGTCCCTCTGGCGCCACGATCCTTGAGACGATGGCCCGTCCCGTCCACCCGCGGGCGCGTAGGACATCTTTCAAGGCCCTGAGCCGCGAACGGTACGTTGCGACCGGTCGCGCCCGCCGCGACGAAGCGAGTTCACCCGATGTGAGCCCTATGAAGACCTCGTCCCCAACCTCGAAGGCGCGTTCCAGGAGCGCCAAATGGCCCCGGTGAAGGGGATCGAACGTCCCGCCCATGCAGACTCGCATCGCAGGGGTGATTACGGGCGCGGGATTTAACCTCGGCGGGAAGCGACGGCGACGGACCCCTCGGCGGACGGACCGGCGCCATCATGGGGGCCTTCTACGCGGTCCCGTTCCTCGTCCAGCATCTTCCCTTTGCATCAGGATTTATATGGCCGGCGACAGTGTTTCAACGATGCCATCTGGACCTGACTTCGCCGCGACGAAAAGCGAAGGCCCGCTCGTCACGGTCAAGGGACTTGGGAAGAAGTACCGGGCCGCGTGGGGCGTCAAGGACGTGTCGTTCCAGATATCGCGCGGCGAGATCTTCGGCGTCATCGGTCCCAATGGGGCGGGGAAATCGACCGTCCTTCGCATGCTCGCCGGCCTGGTCAACCCTTCGACCGGGACGGCCGAGATCGGCGGCCGCAGCATCACACAACCCGATCACCGTTCGCGCATCGGATACCTTCCCGAGGAGAGCGCGCTGTACGAGGAGATGACTCCCCGGGCCTACCTCCGCTTCTTCGCGGAACTCTACGGTGTTCCGGCGGCCATGGCGAAGAGCCGCATCGACGAGGCGTTCACACGCCTCCAACTCGACGTCCCACGCCGCGCGCGCATCGGAGACCTCTCGAAAGGGATGCGTCGGAAAGTGGCCATCGCGCGTAGCCTCGTCAATGACCCGGAACTCCTCATCTTCGATGAGCCGGCGAGCGGTCTCGACCCGCTCGTTTCGGCGAGCCTGCTTGCCATGCTAGGCGAGCTCAAAGCGCGTGGAAAGACGATAATCTTCAGCGCGCACAACCTCTTCCACGTGGAACGCGTCTGCGACCGCCTGCTCATCCTCGATTCAGGGCTTGTGCGGGCGCTCGGCACGATGGACGAGATCAGGGCGGGCG
This sequence comes from Euryarchaeota archaeon, assembly GCA_016207515.1. Classification (NCBI taxonomy): domain Archaea; kingdom Methanobacteriati; phylum Methanobacteriota; species Methanobacteriota archaeon. Next base: position 77,700 of record JACQPN010000005.1, read on the forward strand.
CGGGAGTCGCTGGCTACGCTGTCCTTTCAAGCGTCCCCGTGGACGGGGCGAGGCTTGTCGACGGCGGCTTCGAGGCGCACATCCCGGACCTCACGGGGCTTTCGGTGCTTGAGGCCCTCGCCGCATCGAAAGGCGGCCGGATACTTGAGGTCCGCCCGAGGCGGGTAAGCCTGGAGGACATCTTCCTTTCACGCTCGGCGCGGTGACGGACGAAATTGCCCGCTGCCGCTTCGTTCCAACGCATCTTGTCGATTTCCAGGGCGGAGTTACGCCGTTCTACCGCTTCGATCGACGCCAAGGTGGCGGTGTTTGGGCTTCTCCTCGGCGCGGGCCTTGTCGCCGCGGGCCCCGCGGTGTTTGCCAAGGGGATCGATTTCGACCACGGGCTTTACCGCGTCGCCATCGACTCCTCCTCGCCGCTTGAGGCCGCGATTGCGAGCGCCCCCCAGTTCGAGCGCCGGATCGTCATGGACCCGCGAGGCGCCCTTAGCCGCGGCGAGATCGACATCTGGGTCTCCGGCGAGCGCCTGACGGCGTGGGACACCGACAAGGGGAACGCAGCGCTCGCCGCGCTCGAAAAAGCCGTCGCATCATACACTCATGCCCGCCTCCTTCTTGAGAAGGACAAGGCCGCGGCGTTCCCGGTCGAGATAGAACTGGAGTACGTGGCCCGGACGACAACGACGACCGGCGGAACACAAGGCCCGGGCCCTGGCGACGCCGGAGCGCTCGGTCCGGCGGAGCGAAGCGGCGAGGAGGCCAGCGGGACTGCGACCGGGGGCTCCGAAACCACGGCCTCGGGGGCGACGGACGATGACCAGCTTTCCCGCTACTTCTCGTTCGCCGCACAGGAGACCACCACCCAGACTCCGTCGACGCTCTCGCCGCCCTTCCCTTTCAAGCCCCTCGTCTTGGCCTACCTTTTCCTTGTCCCGATGAATTTCGTCGTCCTCGTCTACGGGGGCAGCATGATGAACGAACGCCTCGCCTCCCGCGGCGAGGCGCTCCTTGCGACCCCCTCGACGCGCCTCGAGATAATCGCAGGAAAGACGCTCCCGTACCTCCTCCTCATCATTATCCTCGGCATGTTCACCGGTCTTTTCATCGGTGCCGGCTTCGTGTCGCTACTTGCTGTACTCGCCTTGGGCCTTGCCTTCCTTGGACTCGTTTTCGTCGCCGCGATGCTTTCGCGCTCGTTCAGGGAGCTCACGTTCCTCACGGTGATGGGCGGCGTCCTCCTTACGGCGTACGCGTTCGTCCCGGCGATCTTCTCCGAAGTGCATCCGATAGCGCTCATCTCGCCGATCACGCTCGTCGTCTTCGAACTGCGCTCACGGCCTGTGGAATTGGCGCAAGTGCTCTACGCAGTCGCCCCATTGACCCTCGTGGCAGGCGCGCTTTTCCACCTTGGTTCGGGCCTTTACACCGAGGAGGACCTCTTCCACCAGAAAAGCGTCGGCGCGAAGCTACTCGACGCCCTTGCCCGGCCCGTGCGTGGTATCAGGAGCGGTTTCGCCCTTTCACTCCTTCTTCTACCCTTCGTCCTCGTAGCGGAGTTGCTCCTCGTCGCATTGCTTTTCACGTCGCCCATCTCCTTCGGCCTCGCAGGCGCCCTCCTCGGGACCGCGGCGCTTGAGGAGGTTTTCAAGGCCCTGCCAAGCTACGCGGCCGTGACCCGTGGGGCCATCGAAGCCCGGAAGGCCCCCCTCTTCGGGGCGTTGACGGGAGCCGGTTTCTTCGTCGCGGAGAAAAGCTTCCTTCTCGTCTCGCTCATAGGACTCTACAATGTCCCCATCGGGGCCGCCGTCCTTGGCGAAGGCCTTGCCGGGGCCACCGGCGGCGTCCTGGCATTGCTTTTGTTGGCCCCGTTGGTCCTCCACACGGTCACAGCGTCCATCTCGGCCAAGGGTGCGACGATGGGACGGCGCGGTTTCCTTTCCGCCGTGGCACTCGCGATCCTCATCCACCTCGGGTACAATCTTCTCGTGCTCCAGCTCGCCGGCGGTGGTCTCGATTAAGTCGGGCGGTTCGAGGAGCATCCGTGCTATCAAAGCTGTCGCGAGGCGAGAGGCGCGCTCTATCGTGGCCGAACGTACGATCGTTCTCGCCGTGATAATCCAGGTCTTCGTGGCGGGCTTCAGCTCCATCCTCGTCGCGGGCCTCGCCGTGCTTTCGGATCCATCGTCCGTGTCGTTCGATTCCGGGGCCCGCGTCGCGGTCACGGGTTCAAGCGAGGTGGCGGCGGCGCTTCGGGACGCACGTCTCGCCGTGGAAGAGTACCCGTCGGTGACGGAGGCGTTCGCGGCGTTCCAACGCGGTTCCGTGGACGCAGCGCTCATGGTCGGCCCCTCGACGAACGCCTCGGAACCCGTCACGATGAGATTGATCGTCCCCGACGGGGAACTGCGCGGGACCCTCGTCGTGTCACTGCTCAAAGCACCCCTCCAACGTTTCGAGCGCGACCTTCGCGAAGAACGCGTCGATCGCCTCGTGGACGATCCCCTTTACTTCGATGCGAAGGAGACGAGTGGCCCGTACGAGTTCGTCTATTCACTCCTCGTGCCGCTTCTTGTCCTTCTCCCGGCGCTACTTGCCGGATCGCTCGTGGCGGATTCCCTCACAGAGGAGACGCAGCGAAAAACGCTGCAGATCCTTCTCTCCTCGGGGGCGACACTCGTCGACGTCGCCGCGGGGAAGGTGTTGGCGACGGCGGCGATCGCTCCGGCGCTAGCCGCGACCTCGCTAATCCTCTTGGGCCTTAACGGGTTTCCAGTGTCAGGAGGCGACGTAGTGACGATCATGCTGGTCACGACGGCGGCCGCCGTGGTGTTCTGCGTGCTGGCCGCCATGGTCGCCTTGACGTTACGCGACCGCAACCAGACGCAGACCATCTACGCTGGGCTCTTGATGCTCCTCATAGTGTCGTCGCTTCGCCTTTCCCCGACGCCGGTGAACGCCATCGCTCGCCTCGCAAGCGGCTCCGCGGATGCCTCGACAGTGGGCTTCGTCGCCGGGGCGGTCCTCACCGCGGTCCTGGCATGCTTCGCGCTTGCCGTCGTGCTCAAGATCCTTGGCGGGGTGAAGGACGAAAGCGCATAGACCGCGCGCGTAGCTTCATAAAGGTTTAAGTCACAAAGGCGTCTCACATCGAAAGTCGCGGATGTCGGCACCTGGCGCTTTGCCGGTTTTCCGCGTGAAGGCCCTGTAGTCTAATTGGTAGCGATGCTGGACTGTTAATCCGGCGGTCGTGGTTCGAGTCCACGCGGGGCCGTTCATTGGACAGGAGGATCCGCGGGGGGTAGGGCCGATTTTCGTCGGTTTACCCCTTTTTTGGACTTCTCCCGCTTCTCCTGCCCTTGGGCCCGTTCCAGAGCCTTGTCGAAGGCTCCGTTGTGGATGTAGTACTGGTCGGTGATCGCCACGTTGGTGTGGCCGAGCAACCGCTGTACTCGCTTCACGTCCGGAGGACGCTTCCCGATCTCGCCGCGATCGTTCCTCGTTGACGCCAGAAGGCTCATCGTCGCGAAGGTGTGGCGCATCACGTAGCCAGAAAAGTTCGGCCAGATGCGACCCCCAACGCGCCTCAGCTTCACGACCAGTCCGTCCGCGGTGAAGGGCTCGCCCTTGCTCGTGAGGAACAGGGCGTCGCTCTTTTTCGCGTCAACGGACGGTCTATGGTGTTTTAGGTAGTGGACGAGACTCGGGCGATTCGGGGCCGAGACGACCTTGGGATTGTACAGGATGCGATCCCGTTGGCGTCCCTTCGTGACGTGGACCCGCAGAGTGCCGGCCGCCACGTCGACGTCGTCGACTCGTAGGCTGGCGATCTCGTACGGTCGCAGTCCGGTGTGGAACCCCAAATAGAGTATGGTCCTGTAGAGGCGGTCGGTGTAGGTTGTCTCGCCGTGACGCGAATAGATTATCCGTTTCACCGTCTCCTCGTCCGGGATGAAATACTCCTTGGGTGCCGTTTTCGCGCGTCGTTTTAGCGCGGGCCACGTGGGGATCGAGTGCATCTCCAAGAGCGGGATTATCGCTTTTCGGAGACTCAGCAGGAAACCGAGCGTGTCGCCGCACTTCTCGCGCCTGTACCGAATGTGTTCTTCGAGCGTCTTCTCGGATTCGGGCGTGAGCGGGTTCAACTTGACGGGCATCTGCGGGTGCTCCATGTAGTAGCGGAGCATCCGGTATCTTCTCGCAGCCGTTTTCGGGTCGAGCCCCTTTCGGGCCACAGAGAAACTCAGGTATCCGTCTTCTGTCCACGCCACCGGGTCGCGTCTCAATGTCGGGAGGAGCTTGCCCTCGGAGTCGAGGACAGCGAGCACCGCCCGGACGATGGAGTCGACCTCTTGCGGCGAGACGCCGCTCAGACCGCTCAAGCGTCCATGTGTTTCAGCCCCAGCGACTTGGTCGCTGAGTATCTGATTCGTTTTCACCTCCAATCCCAGCTTTCGCAGGGTGTGTTCTACAACATGCTCTAACGTAGCACGGGACTCGGGCGACCAGCTTTGCGGATCACCTCCTGCGCCTGGATCGTCGCGTGGGGGCTTGGCGTTGTCGGTCAGGGGTCGGCGAACCTCTTAACACTGGGTGATGGCCGAGGTCAAGAGAATAGCGCTACGCCGATGAAAACTAATGTGGAATCTGGGAGAAAAAGACGGGCGCACGGGCGGCCGCCCGACCGCCGAGTTACTTTCGGTATTTCTTCCGGACATCGTCGATGGACGGACCATCTTTGGCTCGTCCATCATCGTGAGAGCCGCCGCCATGCGGTGGCTTGCCCGGCGGGGACGGAGACCCCTGCGAACTACCATGGGCGCCGCCTTTGTCCTTATCGTCTCCTTTGTCCTTACCGTCGCTTTTGTCCTTATCGCCGCCTTCGGACTCGTCAAGTGCCTCGCGAGCCTTGCGGAGTGCTTTCTCAGCCATCCGTCGGACCGAATAGTCTCGTACCGACGAGGGCGGTTTTACGCCTCTGGCCACGTGTCGAGCGATGTCCCTGTTGTGTTCTTCGATGGATCCCTGTACGACGATGAAGGCGAATTGCCAACACGCTTCGGCCATCACCCAGAGCGACTGGGTGGAAAAGATGAGTGCATTAGGCGCGCCCAGTAACACTTCGAGCGCTTCGAGGACCGCCTTTTTTACGGCGGACGGCCGAATCATCTGCCCGAAGGGCGGACCAGTGGGTCCACGAGCCATCAAAAGCCCCCCTTGCGCAACTGCTGCCTCATCTCTCCGCTCAGGGCGGGGAGAACCCGAGGCCGAGCGTTCACCCCTCCCTTCCATACCACGCTTGTTGTTGCCACATCCATCACTCCAGCGAGAAAGTGCGGAGTGGGGGCTGTGGACCAACCCCAGCCACGTGCGAGCACGCGGATGGCGTAGGCCACAAGCTCGACGCTCCTATGGAATAAGTAGGGCTTCGGGCCACACCGCGCCGCCACTTGCTCCACCTTTCCGCCCTGAAAGGTTCATAACACTACATAAACCTGACTTGGGACAATTCAGCTACTCCAAAATGTTCCGCCGCAAATGGTCAGACTATCGACGCGGGAAAGTGCACCAAAAACGACCGTGATTTTCTCGTCGGAAAGCAGGGTCAAAAGTGACGCGCAAAGGGATTGCGCCGCCACAAAGTACACCACCCACGCGGGTCCTATGAGGCCCCGCGAAACCATGGACACTCTCGTCGCTCGCAACGCACACCGACACGCTTATTAGCCCTAAGCGATTTACGCGTTCCGACGGCCACACCCGTCGCTACTCGTGCTCGCTCCGCTGCGCTACCCGCACGGATTGCGCGTCCTGTGTTTTCGGTCGACCTTTGTGACTTGGTTTTCGCGACGCAGCCGCGATTCGAAAAGGATCATGGAGGAAGAAACGATGCATGACACGCAAGAAAAACTACTGCAAGCAGGCATGATCGCCCTATTCTTGACTTCGGTTATTTGGATACTTTTTTTCTTGGTTCGGGAAGTGATCTATGCCTTGGGGCATGTACAGACCTCAATCTGCCAGACCCTTAACAGCGCGAGCGGCGGAACCCCGAAAGCCGGTCGAGTACGAACGCATGGCTCTGTGCCACGTCTATTTATTCGACCCGGCCCAACCTTCATGCACTCAACAATTGGGGATGGGTGCAATGGATGGGGGCGAGGACTTGCCGGTCAGTGAATACGAGGTATTCGTTCGTCGGCTTCGGGAAATCGCTCCGGACAACCACTCTTTGACCAATGACGAGGTAGCCGCTTTTCCTCCGGGTTATGTTGGTGGGTTGGATGCCGTCTACGTCCATTACGAGGCCTTTCTCCATAGAATCGTCACGCGGCCGGAAGGCGGGGCCGAGGTGACGCCAACGGGGTTTGTTCGGGCAGCCTATCCGAATACGTTTCTCTCCCGTGGCGGTGTCCAAAACGTCGTGGATTTGCGACGTCGAGGTGCCTACTGGGCCGCGGAGAATTTGGAGTTGATTGATGACGCCTACGTTGCTCAATTCCAGGCTATGGTGAAGGAAAGAGGACTGCGCCTACGGGAGCCACACGAAGATGTAGACGAGATTGCAGAGCTCGTAGGATTCCACATGAAAACCACAATTCCGCGCTACTGGTCCACCCTTGATCGCGTAACTCTCCGCGACCTGTATGCCGCCTGTCTCAGGATGTCCAAGGTTGTAAAGGAAGAGGATTTCAAGGTCTTGGACAAGCTTTTGTGACGTGGTGCCCCGGTAACGTCTGATGCCATTGGGCCCCCGAGATCGACTGTCAGCGAGCGCCCTCCGGGCGCTACGAGGCCTTCGGGACAATGGGTGCAGTATACAACGACCGCCCTAGATGGAGCGCCGTTCGACCACCGTTACGGCCAGTCCGAACGGCACGTTCCTGAACGCCAACCACCCGGACCACTTGAGCAGGAAAGATTAGGTTCGACGAAGTCAAGTGCAACCCAGGTGACACGATCTAAGCCCCGGTTCCCAATCGCGGAATAACGAGTGAATTCATACGTCATGAAGGCCCCGCTCTTGGGGCAACAACGTCACGGCCGTGAAGACCAAAGGTGGAGAACACCGGGACGGTGACGGGCACGTCCCCGGTGACGCTGAATGACCATGCGGCAGCGGGATTCACATAGGATGCGCCGCGCCCCCGAGCACGCCGGCTCATGTGTCCCTAGGTGGCATGAGGTCGCAGTAACGCCGGAAAAAGTGGTCACTTGTGGGGCAGCAACGCCAAGACGCTCAAACGCCAGAGATCAAGAACACGGGAACAGCTCTCGGCAAATGCACGGTGGCCGCTCGTGGTCAACATGATGTTGGAATGCCAAAAACGTTACAGATTAATGGCGGCGCACAATGGCTGGGTGTATTATGCTGTCGGTTGACCTGTTTTCGCCCTTTCGAGGCGGACGCACTTCCCCCTCCCGGGCTCGGGTGCGACGCTTGCCGGGCGCCGCTGTTTCCGCCTATCCTACGCGCGACAACCCTTGCACGGTTTGAGTAGGTTCCCGTCGAGGTCTCGGGCGCTCGCTGCCTCATCGTGATCTCGAAAGAACCGCTTCGGATGCCGGGCCCATTCGCATTCGCGGCGATGGAAGTGGTGTCCGACCTTCGTCGCCACCCTCTCCTCGGTCGTCACGTATTAGGGCAAGGCGATATCTGTCATAGAATCTTGCACGTGTTCGCCGTGACATCATCGATCTCCGGCGGCGCCGAGCGATGACGCCCGCAGGCGTCACGGCCGAGCGCAGCGTCGCCCTTTAGGGCAGCAAGCGAGGCCGCAGCGAGGCTCCGTGGAGATGTTTCCGCACAGGCGTGCTTCGGGATCAGTGTTCTTGAGCGAATAAGACCTCTTCCACTTTCCTGAAGTTCATACTATCTGGCACGCGTAAGGCCCTTCCGTCGCGCTGTTCCTTCCATCTAATCCTTCTGTTCCGGCATAGCGGAACGCCGGTTCCATGGACGCCTTTACGTGCCCGGCTCCAAACCGGTGGGGTGATTTCATCGCGAAGCTAGAGGAGAAAAACGGCGCCCTGTACGTGGACGGCTACAAGGTCGAGAAGGCGTGGGAGAGCGACAACGGCTGGTATTGGTTCGGCGTCGACGTCTCGCACTACCAGGACAGCCTGATCAGCGGCGAGGTCTATCCGAACGACCGCATCTGGTTCGGATACGTTCACGGCCACGAGGAGGAATGGGGCCACTTCAGTGAGACCGAGCTCGACCTCATGAAGCCGCGCGTCTGGCCGGTCGAGAAGCACGATCTCCCCTACGCGGGTCGGCGGATCAACAAGACAAGGGCCTAATCGTGTTCACGCCCCCGCCCGGCCGCGCGCCGGCGGAGAGGTTTGAGCCGCCGAGGCCATCATGATTCGAGCGAAGCGGCGCCGAAGGCGCGAATCTTGATGAGCCGAGGCGGCGCCCCCGTAGCGGCGCGCGGCTCCGCAAACTCAATGGTAGGGCGTGCCAGGAAATGGGCCCGGCATAAGGGCGCCGGGCCCGCCAAGATCTCGGTGGCTTAACGGGGACTAGTCTTTTCGGCCGTTCAATTTCTTGGAGGGAGAACCCTCATATGCGCCCCCTGAATGGTCTTTAGCAGCAAGACGGCGGCGAATACCCATGCTGACCACGAGTGTTGAGAACTGGCGACCAGCAAGGCAAATATCACGATCGATACTTCTCCTTGAACGGTGAGAAGGGGTGTTTGGACGCGATTGGTGCGGCCCCTGCTTACGGACGCAGCCAACCTTAGGGTGCCGGTAGCCGTCAACTCCCGCTCACGGGCTAGCGCTGATTGGCTGTGAAGCAGCGCCGACAAAAACCAAGGGGGCGGGAGGCTGCGCCGCGCGCTGCATTGGGCAAGCAGGGATGGGAGTTTATTCTCGTATTGGAGGAATATTTGGATGCTCAGCCGAGCGGAGGTTGGCGGGGGTTCAAATCGGCGTGACGGGCGCCCGCGCCAGTATTCGAAACCGCTTAGGCGCCCGGCCAAACCCGCGCACGACACGTGGGGGTTCAATTAGGCGATGGGGGGCGTGACGGTATTGAAACCCATGGCACTCCCCCGTGCCATCGAAGGGGCTCAAGTATCGGTGATGGTCAAGCGGGTGGCGATTCGAGGCACCGGAGGAACACGTGGTCACGGTCTCCTTGCAAGTTCAATTCCGTGTACACGACGCGGTTCTCCCAGACGTCGATCCCAACCTGGAAATTGCCTTCGGCGACTGTAATCCGTTTGGCCGTCGGCACGTAATACGCTTTCACCGCATCCCGGCGGGGGCTTCCCTGCACGTGCTCTTGATACGCTATCCACGAGCCGGCCACTCGCGGACGGTCCTGAATTGCGGGCCCCGTCTCGTTGAATGCTACGACAGATGACGACCCACGAGCAAGATCAAGTAGATGTATGTCCCAGTCGTCCCGCGGCGTGGGTCCCGACCCAACCATGTACGCGACGAGGTTTTCGTATACGTCCATCTCGCTAAGGCCAGGTGGTGATTCCGCTAGTACTTGATTGGCTCCCGTGGAAAGATTATGAAGAATCAGCTGGGACCGGTGGCTCGGATTCTCATCGGGCTCGGATAGCCAGACTACCTTATCCTTCCAGATCTCGCTCAAACCCACAATGTATTCCGTCAAGCGCGTCAGGTTCCCACTCGTCGTGTTTAGGACGTAGAGGCCGCGAACGGTCACGTCGTCCGTCTGGGATTCGAAAAGCACAAGGTCTTCGTAGAGACCTCTTGTTCCGAGCTCCGTTTTGAATGGAATCGGGAGAATAGACGAGCGGCCCGTATCTAGGTCGGTTGTCCAGAGTTGGATTCGCCGTTCTGACTCGAGAAAGTCGCGCCAAACCACCGTCGTGCCGTATATTATGGGTACGCTCTGGAACGACGGTCCTGTTGCGAGAACTCGCTCTTCACCTGTCGAGATCCGGTATGCGTAGACATCCGTCTCACCTGGCGCGAGAATCGTGGGATGGTCACTCCGCGCGTGCCACACGATCCAGTCGTTCCATATCTGGGGGGCCCTGATTTCGACTTGGCCGTCATCTACTGGCAAGCCGTGATCGATCGGGCAGCCGATTGGCGGTTTTTCCCCCTGAAGGAGGCTGGGACCAAAAGCGAAAAGGCCGGCTATGATCATGCCTCCACCGATCCCGACTGCCATTGTCCGGGGCTTCATTGATTGACTCTTTGCATCGGTGCTCTAGTACTTGAAATCCGCTTGGCTTTCGGCGTACTCGAAGGCAATGTTGGCGTCGGACATCGACACGACCATCCCTATTGGTATCTTGGCCGAATATTGGCCCGTCAGGTCGGCGAACCCGTCCTCGGCTTGGCTCAGCACCTCGTCGATGCTTGCGAAGCTACTTGGATTTGCGGGATCCATGAGGAGGAAGCTTCGTATTGCTACGGCGTCCTGCTTGTTCGTCGCGTCCCAGCCGAAGATGGACCGCGAGTAGTCAGGCCAAATGCCGGGCACGGCATCGTCGAGAGAATCCAACGTGTCGCACCGGCGCTTCGTCGTGGTTTCGGGACATCCGGGGCTTGACGGCGTGCCCCAATACCAATCCGCCACAGTTTCGAGGTTTTGATCCTTCTTCTGTTGCTGGACCTTGCCAAGTGCGTAGAAACTAATTCCGGCTTCTGCAACACCGACAGCGAACAAATCCGCAATCCTTCCTGCTGCAATCAGCTCAGCGGTGAACTGCCTCCCAATGGTCCCTTCAAGCTCTCGTCCCAGAGGTTGACTGTGATCCTTGCCGTTCGTTGACATGATAATCCACGGCATCTTTGCCTCGTCTTCTTCGTCGAAATGAAGCGGCGGCGGATAATCGGTCCAATAGCCGTGTCCGATCGAAGCTTCCATCATTTGCATGTAGAGCTTGAGGAAAATTGCAGGGGAGAATGCCGGTTGCGTCCAAATGTCGATTTCTACTTGGAAGATGTCTGCGTCCACTATCTTCCCCCCGATTACGAGAGCCGTCACCACTCGTCCGACATCGCGGAGGACGATCTCGGCCGTGTTCTCGTCGATGGTGACCACGGTGGTGTCCCCGACCGGGTGGTTCGCGAGATAGTCGCGGAAGCTCTCCCAAGTTGGCCACACCTCACCGTGTTCGCGGTAAATGCGCTTCCAGCCGGTTTGATCGTTGCCTTCATCCAAGCCGTATCTGTCGCCGTTGAACCAAAACTCGTGCAGATTGGCAACGTTGTTCCCTGTCCAATCAAGTTCCGTTCTGGTCACGGTTTGGGTGTCGTCAACGGTATCCACGATCGTGGAGAGAATCATGCCGCCAGCGAACAAGGCGGCTCCTGCGACTACTACGCCAATCGACAATTGGCTCTTTACGGGAAACGCAACGGCGCCCATGGCAAGTGTGGTTCCTGCGTCCTTGGCGGCCATTGCGGCTCCGGCAGCGAACCTTAGCTCATGGATGCCGTTCTGAATCTCTCCGGCGTAGACCGTCAGATTGGCGCGCAGGGTCAAGCGATTCCGGTTCACGTCCTCCGCCACGATGCTGAAGCCCGTGGTTCCGGTGGGAAACAATTGCCGCCATCTGTCGCTGGTCGAATCGTAGGTTGGGATGAATCCTACGTCGGCCCCTGGCAGGTGGGCAATGACGCGCACAGATGTATCGTTGATGCCAGCGAAGTCAGACAAGCGGAATTGGGTCCCGTTACGCAGGTCTCCGGCGTACCCTTCGACCTCGCTCACCGTCGGGTATACGTCCTCAACCCAAGGCCTAATGTCGAACCCATCAAGGAGATTGTCGTCGTCTATGTCCCTGGTGAGCGGGCTGGAGGTTCGGCCTATGACCTCGCTTCCGTCTCTTGCCAAGTCGCCGTCCGAGTCGGGGTCGAACCTGTCGAGTTGGCCAGTAACATTCAGCCAGAACGCGTTGACGCGGCCTGTCGCGCCGGAGGCAGAGTCGGTGATTTCCAGTGTCCAATTCTGATGAGTCTGGAAGGTCGATGGAGAAACACAGGTCAATAGGTCCGCCACGAGGAGGCCGTTTCCGTGCTCATCGTAGGTTGGGAACCAGCACGTGGTTCCTTCCCCATTCCTTATCCTGATGGTGAGGTCGGCCCAGTTCTGGTGGATGATGTTCACGACTGCGTACGCCTTCACGACGTTATACCTGTCGAGGCCAGCGAGTTGTATTCTTGCGGTCTTTCCGTCCTCGATTAGCGGGCGGTAGGCGCTACGCGAGGTCAAAGTGAAGACCACGGAGTTCTCCAGATAATCCGACAGCTGGTCAAGGTCTGAATCTATCCCGACGCCTATGTTGTCGATGTACCAGCCACGGTGGTCGTCGTTTGTTCCGCTCGGCTGAAAATTGAAACGAATCTGGATGACGTGGCCGACGTAATCAGAGAGGTCGATGACCCGGGCGTGCCACCGCCGGTAGTCGGCGTCCCCATAGACTTGCCAAGTCGCATTCGAGACCCACGACCCTCCGTCGACGCTGATCTCGAGTTTCTTGATATCAGGGGCACTCCGATTGTTCTCCGTTTCGTACCAACTCATGTAACTCAAGACAATTGGGGCCTGCGAGGTTCTCAAGTCTATGCTAGGACTTGTGAGGGTTCCTCCAACGCCTCCGGTGTAGGTGCCCGAGTCGTCCCTTCCGAACCACCATGAAGATGAGCCGCTGAAGGGTTTTGCGTACGCGCTGGTCGTATTACTTGCTAGGTGCCAGAGTCCTGTCGCTGTCCACCCGGTCGTTCCTGACTCCGTGTCATGGACCAGAATGTTTATTGGGCGCACTGCGGGTCCGGTGAACGTCGGGGTCGAGACATTGATGCCTCCGTTGTCCGCCGTGCGGAAGAAATACGTGTGTGACCCGACGGCGAGGGAGGTCGTGTACGTATATCTTTTTCCGTTATGGTACGTGGTGTCCGACGGTTCGAAGGCGCTCATCGGGAAGTCTTGGCCGTCGAGCCGCAGATTCATGTATTGGGGAGTACCGTTTTCAAGATCCGAGTATACAACCGAGAAAGTGAATTGGGTGTACTCCGTCCCGGCGTCTGGCGTTAGGGACGCGGCTTGCAGAACAGGCGGACTGTTAATGACATTCACAATCCGCGTCGTCGTACTGGTGACACCGTAGTCATCGATGACCCGCATCCTGATGGTCTTGTTTCCCCACGTCACATACGAGTGGGTGGAGAGCTTGTCCGTCGTGTTGATGATGTCGTAACCGTCGTTTTCCCAATCCCAGCTTATTCGAAGGTTTGGACCGGGCGTGACGTCGTCCGTTGAACAGGTCGCGTCGACCGTGAAGAGCGTCAGAACTGAGCCGCTTGTAGGCGTCACGGTGAAACACGGGGTTGGGGGGTTGTTCACGAGAAGGGTGCGCGTCGTCCAGTTATTCACCCAATCCGAATCCGCGGCGTTCATGCGTATCGTCTTGTTGCCTGATGTCGGGAACTGGAATGTGTAAGTTTTTGACGCGGAGTACTGGGTGTTACACCATCCATCGGTGTCCCAATCCCAGCAAACTTGGATACTTGACGCCGGAGTGAAATCATCGGTCGTGCAGGACGCATTTGCCGTGAACACGGTCGTGGTTGGGCCGGTTACGGGGGATACTGTGAAACAGGCGGATGGGGCGCTGTTTGCATTCGTTGTAAAGCTCCACACGGGGCTGGTTGAAGTCACGAGCCCGTCGCTTGCTTGGACGTTCCAGTAGTACGTTGTCGCCGACGCCAGGGTACCTAGATTGCACGGGGAGGCGGAGGATACACATTTCACGCTCGTCGGGGGATTGGTGGTTCCAAGGAAGGTCGTGTATGTTATCGGGTCGCCATCGGCGTCGGTGCTAGGTGCCCATGATGCGTTGAGCACGCGGGGAACGTCCGTGGCGAGGTTTGCTGGGGCAACATTGGAGGGCGCACTTGGGCCTTGGTTTGATCGGGTCCCAAACGACCAGACCGGGCCCGCTTGGGTTGAGCTCGCGTCGCTCGCGTTCACGCGCCAATAGTAGGTCGTCGATGCTCCCAGGTTACTGGTCGCACAGTGCGAATATTGTGTCGAGCAGGCGAGATTTGTGGGCGGATTCGTGGTTCCCAGGTATACGGCGTTGGTTACGGTATCCCCATTCGGGTCGCCGCCCGTCCATGACAATGTCGCATAGCGGCTGACTAGAGATGCACCATTGACGGGCAGGGGAACGCTCGGCACGAACGGTGGTACGTTTCCGGAGGTGCAGCCCGAACTAACGGAGAACGACGTCTTGGCGTACGGAGTAATGACCAAATCGTCGATGGTGCCGGTAACGCTCCAAGAATCATCGTTCAACGAGCTGCGGCCGACGTAGATTGTTTCGAGGCCCGTGCCGCCCTTGACCCATTTGAAGGAAGGGAACGTGGAATCAAGGCGACCGTTCACGTAGAGGCGCACGTTCATTCCGTCCCACGTGACCGCCAAATGGACCCACGTCGACAATTGGATCGTGCATTGTGAGTAGTAGTTTTGGGCACCGTCACCGATGCGGGCGTTCAGGGCCCATCTGCCGCCGTCTCTTGCTACGGCAAAATGAATTCCAGTATCGTAACCGTGATAGTCCAAGATTTGGTATCCGATTCGGTTGGCCGGTTGAGATCCGAGTTTCACCCATGCTTCCACCGTTCCGTTGTGCAGGGGATTCATCGTCGGGCTCGGAAGAGCGAGCCAGTTCGTAAGCGAGAAGCCTGGACCGATGCCGCCACCGGTACGTCCATTGGCGGTCCAAATAGTGCCCTGATAGGTTCCTGGGTTTTGGTTGCCTGAATCATCGTCTGCCCAAAGCGAGTTGGAAAACCTGTAGGACCCGCCCTTTGCATCGTCGAGAGGGAAGCGATTCAGAGTACTGATCCGGATTTCGTCCAGGCGACCGAGGAGTTTTCCTCCTGATCCATCCGCGTAGGCCCCGAGTGCGGTCAGCCGATCATCGGAGCCGTCCGGGCAGTTCCAGGAGGCCAACGGCGGGTCTTTTACCCCGTTGATGCGCATCTGCCAAAAGGTTCCGTCATAGGAGAATGACACGCTGTTCCATACGCCAATCGCGAGTACGCTTTGCGACGTCATCGACATGGGCGCGGCAGAACCCACCGGCCCCTCGGCAAAGACGAGGCGACGATTTGAGTCGACGTAGAGGTTCCATTCCAGTTGGCGGTCTATGATGCTGAAGATCGTCCCGGGGGTTGGCGCCGCGTCCAGAAATATGGATGCTTCTACTGTTCCGTCACATGGGCGCCCCTCTTGTCCCGTGGGCCCCATCGTCAAATCCATGTACTCCGTGCCGTGGGCGATGCGCACATAGTTGGTGCCCGTGAACATACCTGACCGGCTTCCGACATCGCCCTCGTTGTCCGTCGCCCATGAGGAGCCGCCTTGGAATTCGCCGTTGTTTCCGGGGAGAATGACGTCCCCGACGCTAAGGCCGACGCCTTCGCTGAAGTGGTAGAGCGCCTTGGTGGCTTGGTCCGCCGTCAACCGGCTGAAATGTGGGGGATGAACGTGGAACGCGTCTTCCGTTTCGATTGCCGGGAGTTGGGTGCCGCTTTCGTGGTAGAATTCTGGGATTTTGAGTCCCAGGCGCGCGAGCCAATTCCGATTGTATGTCACTTCTTGGCCCGCGTGGTCAGCGTCGTCGAAGTTGATTATGAGGCGTGGGTCGAACCACGTCCTGTTCACGGGACGGGTCCCGTTGGCGTCCGTAACCAAGCCGGGCATGCTCTCTATATGGGGCCATCTTTCTACGCCTATCCACATGGGACGCTGAGCCAGGAGAAGGCTTGATTCGGAACCGCGAGTAAAGACCGGAATCCCTGATGGCTTGAAGGGCTCGATTATGACTTTTTTCTCTTCCGTGGCACCGCCCAGTAGGATCCTATACCAGTCGCCGTCGGGCGTCTCAGCATACTCGTAATTGAACGCTGGGTCGGAAATAAGCGAGGACACGTAGGTTCGAGAGATCAGTAGGAATAGTGGGGTGGGGTTCGCGTCTTGGACTCGGATTGCAAGTGTCTTCGTGCCTGGGACGCGTTCGACGGTCACGGCGATGGGACGTCGAGACGTTCCATCTTGGTTTTCGAATCGAACCTCGGTGGGAGGGGGTCGCGTCAGTGGCGGGTCGCCGGGTTTCGCAAGAGAGTCGTTACCTGTGGTTGGTTGTTGGCTTTGGGTGCCGTCGCCGGCTGATCCGGGTTGCGCGTTATTCGGTGGCGGCGGCGGGCACTGCGGGCATATGTCTTTATCCGGGATAGGCGGGTCGAACGAATCAGGGTTCTTCGTTTTGAACGACCACGTCGGCCCTTCAATGATTTGGAATCCGTCGGTGACCTTCACACGCCAATAGTACCATGTGGAATAGGCGAGGCCAGTGATCGTGCAGGAGGTGAGTTCTGTGAGGCACTTCACCGTCTGGGGATCCGGGCTTGTGCCAAGGGTCACGTTGTAGGTAATTGGGTCGCCGTTCGGATCGCCGCCCGACCAGTGGAGAATCAGGCTGGTTTGGGCTCCCTCTTGGCCAGCTCCCGGAATTGGGTCGAACGGAATTCGGGGTGGCTGCGGCGGATTTGAATCGGGAATCGGCTGTTCGAGAACCGAAGATGGCAGGAACTCCTGGAGGTGGTTCACGTCGCCCTGTATTGTGTCGAGCAGGCCCTCGACTGGTAGGATGGGATCCAAGGGATCCGCGGTGACAAGCCCGTTGAACGCTGGGGACGTCAGAAGGGCCAATACAATCGTCGCGCCGAGCTTTCTGTGAGCTGCCCCTCGTTTCATGAGGGCAAAGAACGTCTGCGGGTATTAGCCGATTGTTTACGACGACTGCAAGCGTCCGGAGTGAATCGGCAGGGCCCAGTAACTTTCGCGTGCCGCGTGTAATTGGTTCATGTATTCAACGGCCGCCTCTGGTTTCGCCGCTCCGGGCCCATGACCGAGAACATTGGCCACTATCTGGGCGATCGACTTCTCGTCGACGTAACCCCACCCCATTTGCACCCATGGCCCAACTGTCGTTCCGTCGAGGGTCGGCGCGACGGGAAGTGTGCCTGAAACGGCCAAGCACGTTGGGCATTCCGTTTGGGATGGTGCTTGATAGTCGGCTGTTTCCCAATAGGTAGCCGTTTCGTTAATGGCGCTGCGAACGTCGGCTGCCGTGATCTTGAGCGTGTCGTTTTTCGCAATCGCGCCTCCTCGCAAGCCGTCAGAGTAGTTTAGCGTCGTGCGGACTTCGTAGATTGCCTGGGCCACGACGCCTGCTATTAGGGGTGCGCCGAAGCTCGTTCCGGTGGCCCAGTGGTACAGGTTTTCCGTCGTCGCGTCGTCTGCAATCCGGAGCATGAAGTCACTTACTATGTCCGGTGTCTTGGCCGCCATGATCGTTTCGCCGTGCGTGTCGCTTGACGCGCCGCCCACAGTGATTACCCACGGAGGCCCGCCGTATGGCGAAGCCGTTGGTGGGACGAATTCGTTCCCGGCGGCTACGATTATCATCTTTCCTGAATCCGACGCGTTACGAAGGCTCTCGGTCCGGCCGAAGTCGCCGGCGAGTTCAACCGGGGCATTAGCGGCAACGCCGAGGCTAATCGAAAACACGTCAATCCATGGCTGCTTTTCTGCCCAGGGGAATGTGACGTCGGTTTGCGAAACGCTCTCTATGGCTAGGATGTACGCGTTGGGGCTGGCTCGCGCAACCAGGGATGCGGTGCCCGTGCCGTGGCCGGCTTCGTCAATCGCTGCGTACTTGTGGTCGGCGGCCTGCTCGTCATTCGAGTATGCCAATATGCGTGTGTCCCTGAACCAGTAGAGTTTTTGGCGCTCAAGCGAGTCAAGGCCATCCTTTGCGAACGCATCCGGATACGGAAGGTCGAACGAAAGGTTGATTGTCGCGTAATCCCCGATTGTCGGGACCATGACTCGGGGTTCGGGCGCCCCGGGCGTCCTGAAGACGGGATGATACGGGTTGATCCCGGTGTCGAAAACTGCAACGACGACGTGCGGCGCGGGTTGGGGGTCGGCTCCGGGCGGGAGGACGAGGGGTCCGGGGCCGGACGTGGGGCCGACGCATCCACCAATCACAAGAGAAACAAAGAGGAGCAGGCTAAGGATTGGTTTCCGCGACGTGTGCATGCCCCGGCCTCGGCGCATCATGTTCGAATCCGGCGCGCTTAATCGTTCCTGTGCAGTCCTTGCCCACAGAAGTCGACCGGGCGTGCTGGTATATGAACCTTGTTTACCGCGGGTCCAAGCGTCCGGGAAAGGTTAATGCCGTCAGAGGGGAACTGCGTGGGCGGGGCTCAATGATGAGGGCAACAAATGTTGTAGCAACAATGCTGGCGATCATGGCCATGTTCGTTTCCGCCGTCGCGCCTGGCGTCGCGGCGGACGATCCACCCCCTCCGCAGCAGAGCGCGTGCATGGAGCCGGACCTCCCCGGGTGCGTTACGTATGTCTATTGCACCATCAACTGCTTCATCGAGGCCCTTCTGTGCGAACACGACCCGGAAAACCCCGAGTGCCCGCCTGGAAATCACTAGTTCGGGGGCGCGTAGGGGAATTGTCTGAGACATCGCATCGTCCGCTGATTGTAGCGGTCGCCCTCGTTGGTTGGGTTGTCGTTGCTGGCTCGGCGCAGGCGGGAAACTTCAATGAGCAGATCGGCCCGATTAATCTGCTTTTGATTTCCAACGGCGACCCCATCCATTCTGACTATGACGAGGGTGAGTCCCCAGGGGCCGGCGACGATTCAGTAAACCTAGTGCAGAACGTGGCCCTCGTGTCCGTCCGCGTAGACAATCGCTGGGGTGCTTTTGCGGCTGTGCCTCTAATCCCATCGATCGACTACGGCGTTAATTTCCAGGAATCGACGATCGACTATCCGCTTTTCAGAATCGCCAACGAGACGGACGAAGAGAACTATGATTCACGAACGTCCGCCGAACAAAGGGAGCAGTTCGACGTTGAATTCAACCGTTACACGTACAAAGTCAACCTGAGCGCGCGAACCCCCTTTGGAAAGTTTGACGTTTGTCCGGACCCGAGGTGCGCGCCGCCGTACGGCGTGTCGATGGAGTATGACCAGATTCACTTTCCCGCTGGCATCTACAACACGTCGGTCGAGGCATTTATCAATGCGACCGAGTACATGTTTGAGAACACGCGTATTCGTTCGACGCCCTTGACGCCAGAGTCGCGCGTCGGGAACCACACAAGCTTTCCTGACGGCGCTGTGCGAGACTTGGCGCCGGAAGTGGCGGTTGGTTACACGCTTCACAGGGGCGAAGCCGTGATTGGTGACGGTCATGGTGGTCCTCAGGATGATGCAACGCCGGTCGGCTTCACTCACTCTACCGTTAATGAGGATGGAATCAGTGCACGCCTGCCGGCGTCCACGTATCGGGAAGACTCGCCGGGGTTTGGCGTCAGGTCGTCGTTCCTCATGGGAAGCGCCGACGGTGCGGCCGCGGCCAGCAAGTCTACTACGCCCGCACTCCCCAGCGCGCCGGCCCCGATGCCCAAAATCCCGCTGGTGGCGTGGGCTGCCGCGGCGATGCTAGTTGTCCTCCCCTTCATACTTTTTCTCTACCACAGGCTGCGTCCCGAAGGGGCCCTCGAGCACACGGTCCGAAGACGCCTCTATGAGCAGATTCGGCGTGCTCCCGGAATCCGTCAGGCCGCATTGGCAGAATGCCTCGGGATCAAGCGCGAACTCGTTGATTATCATGCGCGACGGCTTCAAGAAATAGGTCTGATTGTGGTGAAGGAGTTCGGTCGAGACAAGCGTTTCTTCGAAAACGGCGGCACCCACAACGAGGCAAGCCAGGTCTTCCATGCGTTCATGCAAAGCCACCGGGCGCGACAAATCATCCAATTCGCGTATCTGAGGCCCGGCGTTGACCAACGTCTGCTCGCACGGCTCGTGGGGGTCCACGAGTCGACGATCAAGTGGCACGTCGACCGTCTTTCGGCCGCCGCGGTCTTGCGCGTCGAAAGGTTGGGACGCAAGAAGGGTATTCATGTGGAATCGGCGTTTGCAGATTTCGTGTCAGGTCCGCCGCCCCTTTCGCGCTGATGGGCACTTCTCACCGAAAGACCGGCGGCGCGAATCATGGGGTGGCGCGAGGTGCTTGGATATCCAAACCAAGCCGCGGCGACGCGCCGTCCTCTTCGGCATAGACGCTTTGGCGAGGCCCCGGGCATCATTTTGAGCGAGGCGGCCTTCAGTCTCGTCGTCCCGCGCATGGGAGGTCGTGTTTCTTGATCTCCCACACTTTGCCCCTTTCCATCAGCGGGTCCATCTCTGCCGTCGTCCAGTATCCCCATTCCTCCTCTTGGCCTTGGACGAGGCCGAAGTATTCGCGACCCGGGACCTCGCGGCCCTCGACCACGTAGACGTCTTCGCCGTGGTCTTCGGTGGCGAACCAATGCCAGCCGGTCGCTGATTCCCATCCTTTCAGGACGGGTTTGCCGTCAATGTGGAGCTTGCCCTCGTGCTCCTCGAATCTTGTCATGAAAACACCTCTCCTTCATGTTGGCGTCGGCCCGTTGGGCAGACGCTTCCTCCCTGGTTGTCTGAATGCGTGGAGGAATCTGCGTAGAGTGCGCGTAGTAGGCGCGCGAATATCGCGTTTGTTGAGTATGGCGACGAGTTGGCCGGCGGTCATCGTATCGGTGGCGACCGTGGACGCGACCTCCTTCCAGTCAGGGGCCTCGTCCGGGTCACGGCGGACATCTGCGGGGACGATGTCCGTGTCCGTCGTCCTTTCGGCATCCTGGGCCGTATTGGCGTGGTTTTGCGTGGGGGACGTCGTCTTGTCCGCCTCAGGGACATCTGTCCGCTCCGTGTCCGGCACATCGGCTACGAGGACGTCAGGCACTGCTTCCATTGCGAAGAGGCCCCCGACCGTTTTCTCTAACTCTTTCGTGACCGCATAGAACTGGAGGACGGGCTCGGACGCCGGGTGGTGGTTGTGAAGCGGCGGTCGGAACGCGACGAACGCGGAGCCGTATTCCGGGTAATGGTAGGCGCCCTGTCCCTGCTGGAGCCTTGGTATCGTTTTTTGGAAGTCCGACCCGAAGGTCTGGCCTGCGCGCTTCAAGTCTTCCCCGTAGTGGGTGTTCATCTGGATGACTGTGGCGCAGTTGTTCCTGATCGCGGGCGGGAGGTCGATGGCGTTTTGCGAGACGGCCATTAGGCCGACGCCTTTCGCGCGCGCCGTCCGTGCCACGAGTTCGAGGGTCGGCTGGAGGTTCTTTTCGCGGAGGTATCGGTGCGCCTCTTCGAGGGCGACGAGTAGGCGTAGCTCCTTCGAGTCCGGCCACGTCTTCATCTTCTCTAGGATTTCGTTGAGGATTCGAGCAATGAGGCCCGCTTCTTGCTCATCCGTCATGTTCGGCGACGAGAGTATCGTCAGGCTTCGCCGTTCCATGACTTTCTCGATGGTCGTGTTCCACGAATCCCGTACCTCCAGTTCGAATGGACGGGCCATTTCGGGCTTCATGGAGAACTGTTCGTACTTCTTGATTGCGAATGTCGACGCCGGCACGAGGAATCCGGTCCAGGA
This sequence comes from Euryarchaeota archaeon, assembly GCA_016207515.1. Lineage (NCBI taxonomy): Archaea > Methanobacteriati > Methanobacteriota > Methanobacteriota archaeon. Next base: position 99,252 of record JACQPN010000005.1, read on the forward strand.
GCGCGTCGGGTCCATGACGAGGACCGGAATCCTGTTCAAGAGGGCGCCTTCCACGATCAGGGACGCGGTGACGGACTTGCCGCTGCCGCTTCCGCCGATGACGGTTGTATGTCGTGGTCCCTGCTCGTCCAAGTCGTAGAAGACGGGGATTCTGCTCGGGCCAAGGTCTGCGCCCATCGCGAGGCCCATGTATGCCAACCGGCGACTCTTGTCGGCTTCCAAGGTGGGAAAACGGACGAGGTCGGGGAGAGGCGCATTCCCCGCACTCGCGAATGTCTTGTTGAGGAACTTCTCCAAAGCATTGTCGAAGGATTCCCTGGACGTAAGCGAGAAGGTGGCTTCTAGGGCATTGGCCAATGACGCGGCCAACGGATGTTGGACTCCGCGGATCCTGGTTGGGTCGGCGGCGAAGATGGTAGATAGACCAAAGTACGGGTCTGCCTCAGCAACCTCTAGCCCGATGGCGGCGAGTTTTCGGGCTAGTTCCGCGCTTTCTCTGGCGACTTGTGCGATGGCTTCCCGGACGCTCGGATTCTTGCGACCGACGACGAAAATCGGGGTGCTCCGGATCGTGAACAGCAGAGCTACGCCAAGACCCGCTTCAAGCCTCGTGGCGACTTCCTTCTCCCGCGCCTTGTCTTGCTTCTTTTCGGCGTCGAGTTCTGCAACCAGTTCTCGGCGCTTGTCTTCGAGCTCATTGATGCGATTGCGGCGCGTGAACTCTATCCGACTTTTCAAGGCGGAGGCCCGCTCCTTGGCCTGGTCGCGCAACTCGCCGAGTCGGAACCGTTCGGTCGCCTGGAACGGTTGTGTCAGGTAGTGGTGCCCAATAAGGAAGTTGGATTCACCCGCGCGCTTGATGATGTCCTTTTCCAAGCCGAAGATTTCTTCCCGCCGGTTCCGGAGATGGTCCTGGGCCACGTCCACGTCGCGGACGCCGCGCCACTCCTTGTAATCCGCCCGCTCCCGGGCCAATTCCGCGTCGACTTTCTTGAGCGCGTGGACGAGATAATCGCCTTCCACGCGGGCCGGTGGGAGGCCCCGCTCGGCCATGGCCTGCGTCGGTGCCGTTCGGAAGAGTTCGAGGCTCACGGAATGGCCCGATAGGACGGCATCGAGTCGCACCGGGTCAAGTTCCTTCACATCGACCGCGGTCGTCGCGAGTTTCTTGAACGCTTGAACGACGGACGCGCCCCCCTCATCGCCCAAGACTGAGACGACGACTTGTTTCGTCGTGTCCATGAAGAGGCTCACTTTGACTCGAGCTCGGCGGTAGTGGCCGAGATAGGTGAGTGTCAGGCGCATCGCCTCGCACGAATATTACAATAGGGCTGACAGGACGGCCCGTCCACGGGTTTACGCTGTTTTTCAGCCTTCACCCGCATCACCCCGCACAACCTCTCTTTTCAACCCCTCTTTTTCCTTTCTTGTCTCCTCTGTCTCTTCGTTTCTCTTGTTCCTTTCTTTCTCTTTCTTCTCTCCTCTTTTTCCGTTCTCTTCGTTTCGCCCGTTTTCTCCTTTCTCATTCGCGTCTCCATTTTTTTCGTCGTCTCGTTCGTCTCCCGCGTCTCCGTCCTCTTCCGTTTCCTCTGCTTCTTCGTTTTCTCTTTTGTTCCTCAGTTTGTAGATGAGTGGTACGTTCGGGAATGTTCTGATGCCGTGTTTTCTTGCTAGTTCGAGTGCTTTTTCTGAGAGGGTCGTGTTTGTCATGAAGAAGGCTCTGCCGTTGTAGAAGATGGTGTCGCTGTTTGCTCGTTTGAGTTCGTGGTGGAAGTGTTCGATTTCGCTGGGTCGTATTTGTCGTTGGTCGCTTCTGTATTTGGCTTCTACGAGGATGACTTGGGCGTTGAGGCTTTGGTCTCGGATTACGATGTCGAATCGGATGCCGTACCATGGGTATCGGATTCCGAGGATCCAGTATCGTCTGTCGAGGAGGAAGTTCGCGCAGCTCATGAGGTATGGAAGCTCAATGCTCTTCTGTCCGCGAGAGCGGAGGATTTTCCCCTTTTTTCCGGTCATGTCGAACGCCTCACAAGGTCTCGATCTCGAACTCTGCGAGGCTGGGTCCTTCTCGTTCGAGGACTTGGTCGACTTGTCTTGCGACGCGTAGCGGTGGCCGTTTCTTGCTCCATTCTTCGTCGAGCCGCTTGAGACTCTTCTCGGCCATGTGGCCTGGCACCAACTGGTATCGGTTTCTTGGATCGCTGTGCCAGTAAGCAACGTCCGTGTCACGGATGGAGACGTTCTTCGTCCCGTTTACGTCGGTTTTGAAGTGATAGGGATCGACTATCTTCGTGATGGTGGCGAGTTGGCCGTCGTGTGATCGCAGTTTGGCTTGGTAGTCGCCTGCTAGGGCAACCACAAGGCCTGGATAGTACTTCGTCACCGGAATTTCGCGCTTGTCGCGCCAGATCGTATATTGGCCCGTGAATTTGGGCGGTTTGGCGTAGAATTCATTCGCGCTGTACATGAGGCCCTGTGGTCGTAGGATTCGGGCGTGTTGGACGTCGTCGTGGAGGAGTTGGTGTTTCGTGCGGTAGACGCGTACTTCGCTACCGTAGGCGCGGCATTCGCTGCCGAGCCGCCAGTATTCTCGCCCGATTACGGTTTGGCGTAGTTTTCGCGCTAGGAGTTGGGCGAGGCTCTTGTTGTAATCGTTCTTCTCGCCGAAGTCCTCGTAGAGGGTCCATTCGCCGCGCTCGTGCGGATTCTTGAAACCCTCGGGGCTGCCGATGTACTTGTCGCGGAGAGCCTCGTAGGGGGTGCCGTTCGATGGTCCCATGTCTCATTACTTCTCGAAGGCACTTCTTGAAATCGAACGAAGACTACGTGGTTTCTTGGTGGGCCTTAGCCGCCGTAGCGGAAGCGTTGTGCCCCCGTTACGATCACGACGCTGGGCCTTCATGGGGCGCTACGTCAGCGCCTAACGTCTTGGCAGGATCTGTCCATGCCGCCGGCACGATAGTGTACAGGGCCTCCACACTTGGCGGGTGCTCCAACCCAATGTGGGTCCATGGCACTTTCATCGTGCGGCGCCTCCAGCAGCAGGTGCCAAACCTCTTACCGCTTCCGCACCGGCATTTGGATGCCATCCCTTCCTTGTGGTACCTCTTCGGCGACACTTCGCGCGGCGTTTCGTCTACTGTAAAACCCTGAAGCGGGCTGAGGGCCCTTTCGGCCAAAGCCTTGACCCTCACCATGCTGTTGGAGTTGTCGGTCGGCTCGCCTTCGATTGCCGTGATTATGCAACGCTTGTCAAGTGGGGTATCAGTAAGTGAGACGCCTAGCAGTTGTACGTCCGAGATGGTGGCATGGACAAACTCCCCCATGTGAAGTTCTCCAGGGATGTGCGGGCATTCCGGCATGTATGGGTCCTTTCCGCAGACCGAACATTCGCGCTTGAGCGCAACGAATTCGATGCTGTTGAACATCTTGTATGGGTACAACTGCATTATTCGCTTGGTGAGGATTTCCAGGGTTTTCAGGCCCCAGCGGGACAGGTCTACGTATCTTGCCAGTCGCTTGCACTCTTCTTCAACTGTGACGAGATCGCTCCACCCGTCTCCGTACTTGCCTTCGCGGAAGGACCGCCATGCGCCGGCGAATGCACCGACACACGTCAGATAGACTTGGACTATACGTAGGGCGTTGGCCTTCGGTTCGTCAGCGCCGGCGAGTGCCGCCTGCCTTTGAGTCTCGGCTCGTTCCGTAAGTCGAGCAAAGCATTTGTCGAACGTAGACCAATCGGCTCTGTGGAGAGACGTCCAGAGCCCCTGAAGGTCCTGGAGGGCGCTCGGGCCCAGAAGAAGAATTCCTACCTCGAGCGCTCGTCATCACCCTTGAGCAGGCGGGCTGTTATTTTCCCCGTTTGGGCGTCGGCAATGAATTCGCCGGCGGGGCCCTCGTAGCGGAGCGTCGTCGACTTTCCTTGTTCCTCAATGGCCACCTCGAAATGCATCGTGGCCTCGGGCGCCTTGCTACCGTACTTCCTGGCGAGATATTCGACGACAAGGCCGGACAGGATGCCAAGGCCGAGCTCCCCCAAGACGATGAAGCCGCGGAGCCAGACTTCGTCCGAGTGAAGACCCATAGTTCCCTTTTTTGGGTCCCACGCGATCGCCACACGCTGGTCCCCATGCGCCACGCGCTTGGCAAGGTCCACCGCATCATGATCAAGGCCGACGCCGCCACGTAGGGTAATAGGCGCGATTATCACGAGCGCATGCGGCAGGGCAGTCTTCGACTCCTCGACTGTCTTGGCTGCCACTTCGGCAACTGTTTGCCCACCGGATTCGACGGTCCAAATCGGTTTCTTGGCCTTGAACAGGCCGGACTTCGTAGTTCTTTTCGACGGCAATCACGAACCTCCTGTAGCCCATTGCGACGGGCGCCGGAAAGAGGGGCCAGAAATCGTATAAGGTCTTGCTCTCTATCCCTCGCCCGGGTTGCTTCAACTAATCGGCCCGCCTCCCCGGGCGCCCGCCGTATGCCGGGCTCTACCCCGCTCCTCCGACCGTTGCCTGCTTGCCGAGGTTATCCAAGGCGGGGAATTCCTCGTCAGCAGGCACAAGATCGAGCCATGGCCTGAATCGGCTGGCGGCAGCTACCGCGTAATTTTGGCAATCGCGTGTCGTCCCCACTGGGTCGTCATTGGTATTTAAATAGTGGGTTCGGCAACGTTCGTGTTACGCCGGCGATCGTGACCATGTTCTAGGGTCCGGTCGTCCTGGCGAAAAAGTTCGGAGGGGGGATGTGGGATTGATAGCGAGGCAGTGTGGGGAATGTTCGGAGAGGGCGGTTTTTCAAGACGTAGAGTTCGGCAGGGAGCGGAGCGAGGTTTGGGAGGTCTTCGTTTGCCCCAATGGGCACCGACACAGGGTGAAGATGGGTGGCAAGAAGAAGCGAAATGGGAGGCGGTCAGCGTGAGGCCAGAACTTGGTACTCGTGTCAGGGATCTTGAGCGCGTCATTCGCTTGTTGGATGCGTGGGAGGCGAGGCTTGATGGTCGCGCCTAGTCCATGTCAGGGCGAGGATGGGCGTTGTTATTTCCTCGTCCAAATTCATGATGGTCTCTTGACCAAGTTTGCGATGACCATCCTGATGGGGCGTATGATCATGAAGAAGCCCTTGTGGCGGCACTTCTCGTGGTGGTGGCGTTATCGGAAGGATCAGGCGCGCGTCGTGCTCCGAATGCTAGAAGGCGCGTATCCCGGCGTCGTCCTCTCTTGTCGCGGCCTGACGCTTCCCAGGGACCAGTTGCAGGGTCAGACGGGGTTCAATGTGAGCTACGAGGCCACAACGCAAGACCTGGCCCGCGAGGAAGAGGGCGATGAGGACTTGGACGGCGAACCTCGGCCGGATCCCGATGACGTAGGGGAACCCAGCCAATTGGCGCGCGCCTTAGATGCCGGCCCCATCGCCGGATTCGCCGGGTAGACGGCCGGTCGGCCGTCGAACTCGTGGGGCGGGCGGGCTCGGCGGGCGAAAGCGTCGTCGAGAGAATTGAAACCGCCGGAGCCGGCCGTCATCACGAGTTTGCTTTTGACGCCGGCGGCAGGCTTGAATAGGCCGGGGACGCATTCCGCGCCGGCGCTGATCACGCCGCCAAGGAGTTCCAGACTTGAACGAGACGTCGAAAGCCGGCCAAGCCCTGTTGGGCGACTGGAGAATCACGGAGACCGAAGTCTGGGATCGTGAAGCCCTCGATCTGGTAGCCGAAGCCACGTTGACCTTGGGTGCGAAGGGTCAGGGCCACGCCTCCTTCATTGCCGTCGAGTTGGATCTCGACTATCGCGTCGTCATGCGTGACGGCCTTCCCGGTATCGAGTTCAGTTTCCGTGGAATCGATGAAGGAGACGAGGTGGCGGGTCGCGGCTACGCCGTGCTAAAGGATGGACAGCTTGAGGGACGCATGTTCTTTCACCAAGGCGATGATTCATCATTCGTCGCCACACGCAAACCAAATAAAGGACCGCACGCCAATGAATCTGCCCAACCGACTCCGCGCTCGACTCGCGGCGGCTGACTCCGGCGTTATGCCGTTGCCACATAACGTGGGATGGAGAGGTATTATGTGGACGCGAGAAGTCGCGGCTTATGGACTCCCTTCTAACCAGACGGCTGCCAGACCGGACGACACTCGCGCATGCAGTCGTTGAAGGGAAAACCTCTCAATAAGGAGTTAGGCGGCGAGAGGCGCTCGCGGATTGGGATTCATGACAACAAAAGGTTCCTCGCCATCTCGGCAAGCCTCGACCGTGGCAGATGGTCACAACATCCAGGACATCTTGCGCAGTGCGGTCAATCCAACGTCGCCAGCTAACCCCTTGGTCTTCTTCGTTGGCGCTGGAATTTCCATGCCGTCAGGTGTCGTGTAACTCGCTAATCCGACCCGCCTTGTAACTCTAAAACCGACCCCCCTGGCCGGCGGCGACCGTATCGCCGCCGGACCTTGAAAACCTTCTCCCGATTCCCGGGAAGATACA
>JACQPN010000006.1 GCA_016207515.1 Euryarchaeota archaeon
AGTCGCGCCAACACGTTGGGATCATCGAACACGGGCTTCACCAGGACCACCGGTCGGGGGTCAGGGTCGACGGGTTTTAGCCCGTTTGCCCGGGTCGTTTTTGGAGTTACAAAAGGGGCCGGTTTAGGAAGTTACAGCACAACTTAAGGCTGTCCATAATCCCTCAAATACCCGTGCCAAGACGCTACAATCTGGTCAGTATGAAGTGGGGACGTTCTGCGGTCTTTGCCAGCATAGCGATAATCGGGGGGGTCTACGCGATCGCCATCGCGCCCGCCTTTGTCGGTTTCCCGGAAGAGCTAGACGCGGTCATCGGCACGACTCAATTCGAGAACGTGCCGGGAGGCGACTCCATCTCGTCGGGTGCTCTTGGCATGACCTTCTCGCATTCTATCATCGGATTCGGCGCGCTCGTCCCCGGGGAATCCTCGGCCGCGGTCGAACTTGAAGTCACGAACTCGGGGGCGCTCCCGTTCACGCTCTCCGTCTCCGCGACGGACATGACCGACGCGGCGAGCGGTGCCTCCATCCCGGCGTCCAAGATAAGTTACGCAACGAGCGCTTCCGGCCCGGGACAAAGCCTCGCCGAGGAACAGAAGATCCCGGGTCTTTCGCTCTTGCCGGGCGAGTCCGCTTCGATATTCATCCGGCTCAAAGCCCCATACGGCGGCTCCCAGTGGCTTCCCGCGGGCGATTACCAGGGTTCCATCACGATCACGGCAAAGGGGGTCTGAAGATGAACGAAGACGACAAGCGGAACGTCCGGTTCTTGGTCGTCCTCTTCATGCCCCTGCTCTTCGCCTCGACCGCGTGGGCGGATCAAGTCCACAGCCAAGCGAGTGTGAAGAACAAGGGGCCTCACGTCGTCGGCATCGACTTCGCAGATGCCGATGATGACGAGGGCACCCCTGGAATACAGATAAGCCCAGTGCCGGGTGGGAGTCGCACGTTCTCCCTCATGGCGCATGCGCAAGACGACAACGGGTGGCAGGACATCTCAGGCATGAGCCTGAAGTTCAAGCGCCCCGACGGGTCGCAGGTGGGAGGCGACGTCTCCGGCGCCGACCGCGGCCACCAAGGGCGCTCCCGCGACTTCGCGGCCTCGTTCACGCTCCAACACTACGACCCACCGGGAACTTACGAACTCGAAGCGGAGGTCTCGGACGGAGCTGGCGACAAGGAGAGCCTCATCGTCGTCGTCACCGTCCAGCAGCTACTCGCTTTCAGCCTCGATGCAAGCTCCATCAGTTTCACGGCCGGTAGCCTCGACCCGGGTTCCTCGACCCACTCGGGACCCTCGACCGTCGGCATCATAAACAAGGGCAACGTGAAGATTGACTTGCAGGTCTCGGCCACGGACATGGCCGCCCAAGGGTTTGACGCCTCCATCCCGGCCGGTAGGATCAAGTACAGTAATGCAGCCGACATGGCGGGCGAGGTAGGGCTCGCAAGCGCACCATCGACCGACGCGTCGTTCGACCTTCTGCCAGGTTCGGGCGCCGTGCGCTCCGCGTACTTCGACATACACGTGCCGACCGGCGACGAGCAGTTCGTCCCGGCCGCCACCTACACTGGCTCGATCAGCATCGGAGCGGTGGTGAGCCAATGAAGTCCGCCACGATCATGACCCAACTCGCTTTGGCGCTCGTGACCATGCTCGCCGCGACCTCGTTGGCGGCGGCGCAGACCAACAACGCAACGAACAGCACGGGCAATGGCAGCGGTTTCGGCGTGACGCCCGTGGAGTTGGAGTTCACCGACCCCGCGCTTCTACGTGGCCAGGCCTACGAGGGCCAGTTCCGGTTGAACAACCAGTTCGACGAGACGCTCACGATCACGACTGAACCACAGGGTGTGATGGCCTCGTGGATCTCCGTGAATCCGGCCAATCCGTTCACGATTTCACCCGGCACGGCGAGGATCCTGAAAGTCACGCTCACCGTCCCGGCGGACGCGGCGAACGGCGACTATGCTGGCGCCGTGCGCATCCACGCCCAAAGCGGCGGCTCCCCGGCCGGTTCCGGCGCGAGCGTCAACATGGAACTCGTCCCCGCGATCACGGCCAAGGTCGGCGGCGTCGAGACCTTGAGGTTCTCCCTTGAAGCCGCGAAGATAGCGGATGCCGAGGCGGACAAGCCGTTGAGCGTCATCGTGGACGTGATCAACACGGGAAACGTCCGCGCGGCGCCCAGTTTCGACGTGCAAGTCTACGATGAGAACGGTGATTCCGTCCTCGTCGAGACCATCCAAGGTTCGAGTGTGCCGGCTAGCGGGCACGCGACGCAAGCGCCCCGCACCGTCAAAGGCCTCCCCGTGGGCGAGTACGAAGCCACGGTCGCGCTCTCCGAAAACGGCGACCTCGCTCCCTTCCGTGGGCTCCTCTTCAAAGTGGTCCCGGCGGGCACGCTGTCGCTTTCAGAGGGCAAACAAGGCTCCTTCGTGTCGCTCGATGCGGACAGGGCCGTGAAGCCGAACGGACTCGCGAAACTCTCCGCCGCGTTCAAGAACACGGGTGCCAAGGACATCATCAACGCCAAGCTCAACGCGGAGATCTCGCTCGATGGCGAACGCATCGCGGTCATCACGTCCGACCCCGTGTTCGTCCCTGCGGGCGAAGAGATGGAGATCCCGATGTACTGGACCGCGGGCGAAGCCGGGACCTACAAGGTCACCGGTTGGGTCACGTTCGACGGATTGAAGAGTGTTTCCAAGGACGTGGAGATCCTCGTAAGCTCCACCGCGTCAGGCTCGACGGACGGCTCGGGCTCGAAGTCGAACACCATGACCGGCGGTTCGAACGATTCGACGGGTTCGAAGGCCAGCGATGATTCAGGAAAGAGCAGTGATCAAGGCGCTCGCACGCCGGGCCTCGGCTTGCTCGAGGCGTTGAGCGTCGCGGCTGTCGCCGGGATCGCATTCGGCCGCAGATCCAGGAAGTAGGCGCCGCCTTCAAATCGCCCGAGGTCCTTCGGGTGCATTTGCCGCAGGACGCCCACGTGCAGGAATTGGACGCCATTAGCGACAGTGGCCGGCGAGCAAACCACGCCGGTCTAGTTTCTCTTCTACTTCCGCAGGTCTAGTTTCTCCTCTGCTTCTTCTTTGCATGCATCATTGCGGATCCCGCGACGAGCGCGATTGGAAGGGCCTGGGTCGGCGCATCCGCTTCGTTCGAGGACTCTGATGCGGCGACGGCATCGACCACCGGGGTGGCAGGCGGTTCCACCTCCACGTCCAAGTTGTCGCGTTCCGTCGCGGATCTAAGGCCTGTCGCCGTCCCATCAAGGGCGATAAGGATCGTGCCCGGCTCAACGGCCGGTGCCGTTATCGGCGCGCTCGGCGTCGAACTCATGCCAAAGGGAAGTGGCAATGGGTTCGGGGGGACCGGGTCAGAAGGTCTCTTGATCATGATGCTTGCGGTATCGATCGCGTTCCATGTGTCCTTCGCCGTGATGCGCAGGGTTTGCGGCGCATCCGCGTAGGGGACCCGCGTCCCATAGGATTGAGTTCGTCCTGAGAAATCGAAGTCGTTGGAACCGGCGGCAAGGGCCACCGCCTCCTCGTTCGGAAGAAGTGCTACCGTGAACCGCGTTCCGTCGTCCGTCGTGGCCTCGACTGCGGAGATGTCGCGACGCCCGTTCGTGTCCGAGACTTGGAAAACGACCGTCGCGCCGCCGTCACGCGCAGAATCGACGACCCGCTTCGCTCCGATGCGGGGGCCGGAGTTGGCGACGCTTAACGATACCGACACCGAGTGCCCGGCCCCGATGATCGCGCTCCCGGGCTCATCGCTCGCCGTCGTCGATGAGGATGGCGCCGGTTCTACGCCCGTCTTTTCAGGCTCGATGGTCTCTTTCCCGCCAGTCAACGTCGGCGTGTCTGTGGCGTCCGCGTGTGACGTGCTGCCGGGGGAGCTAGTCTCCGTGAGGCCCGCAAGTGTCGTCGACGACGCTACGGCATCCGTGCCCGTCGAAGCGGGCGACGACGGACCGGTGGCGGCTGGTTGCGTTGCGGATGTGGTAGGTTCCTTGTTCGTGGCGCTCGACGCGTCGATCACGGTCGCGGACGGCGGCGCGTCGTCGCTTTGCTCCATGGTCGTCGGTCCGTGTCGTGTGCCATCGCTCGTCGTACCGGTCTCTTCGGCGCTGTCTGATCGGGTGACATCGGTTGACGGATCGGCAACCTTCTCAGCGGGCGAGTCCTCCAACGGACCGTCTAGAGAGACCCCAGCGGTGTCGGCGTTTTCTGTGGCTTCGCTCGTGGATGTCCCGTCGCGTCCAGCGTTCGCTCCGGTTCCATCCGTCGCTTGCGCATCGGTGCCCTCCCCGATGTCGGCCGGACGCTGGTCGTTGAAAACCTGGGGCGCCGGAGCCTCGATGGGTCGTTCGCCCATGAAGGACATCCTCGCGATGGCGGTCGCGGCGCTCGCCGTGCCGTCTACCATCGAATGCACCGTGGCCATCGCTTGGCCCACTATGGCCACCTCGCCGCTCCCGGGCATTGCCATGGCGGCGCCCACGAGGGCGGCGCCCATGAGCACGCCCACTACCACCGACAGCCTCATTCGCAGTGCAGGCCGCGCAGGGGCTCATAAAGAATCTCGGAATTTTCTATTCGAGAACGCTCCAAGACCAGAAAACCATGTCACGGTGTATCATGGTAAGAAGTCTGATTTCGCGGCGCGCACGGACCATCGGTGGGGAGTACCACGTCGTTCCGGTGCCGCCGCGCCGCTATGGGTCCGCTACTTCGCGATCCAGTGCGGAGCGCCCGCCAAGGTCGTCCGCTTGAGCTTCCCCGCTTTCTCGAACGATTCGAGCTCCTTTTCCATCTTCTCCTGCGGCACGCCGAAGACGCGCGACAACTCGATGAGCGGCGCCGCGCCGTGGTGTCTCACGTAACCGATGACATCCGTCGGTGTCGCCTTCTTGAGTTTGCCGCCGGAAAGCCAGTCGATCGCGCCTTCCACTTGCTCCGGGTCGAATGCGTGGTCGATGGTCACGACCGTGCCGTGGCCGTCGGTGATCGCGATGTTGTAGAACCCGATGTGGACGTCGAACGCCTCCCCCTGCTTCTCGAACGCCGCCTGGCAGGCCTCCTCATCCGCGTACGCCTTCTCGAACTTGGAAACGTCAAGGCCGGCCGCCTTCGCAGCTTCCGTGAAATACGCATCGTCTCGCGGCCAATCGCCCTCTACGACCGTGCGGCGAAGGATTTCGCGCACGAATCGAGCGCCCTTCGAGTCGCCTTGCTTGTACGCGGCCATGGCGGCCATCGTCGCGGGAAAGACGGTCTCCGGCATGACGAGGCCATCATAGTCCGTCGGGATCGGGACGCCCATGATGTCGATCGCCTCCTTCGCCCACTCCGTCATGTCCTTCATCGAGTTGAGCTCGTAGTGCTTCTTGTACTCCGCCAGGTCGTTGTAGACGGCGAGCGTCATCGTCTTCACGTCGATCTGATTGCCATAGACAAGCTTCAGACGGTTCATCAGGGCCTCGTAGCCCCATGACCACCAGCAGGTGGGCGCGGTCGCGTGATAGACCTGGATCCGGTGTTCGTGGTCGTGATGCGTCATGAGAAACCCCACGTCGCGAGCGGGCCGACGCTATATCTGGTTTGGCTGAGGCCCAGGGAACCAGGCCCAGGCCTCCGGCACCCGACAAGGAAACACCCGAGGGTCGAAAGTCACGAAGCGGTCGGCGGACGAAACGCAGGCGATTCCCTGCGTCGGAAGGCCCCACTCTTGCACCGGTTCAAATGGGCGACGCGTCAAATACATAGTCGACAAGGAGCAACCCTGCGGTGGAAAGATAGCTGCCGTCGGGTCGTCGCTCCCCGACCGGTGGCGAAGACAACACCTCGGATCAGCGCAAGCCCCAATCGCCAAACCAGAAGCCAAGCAACGCTTGGCCCGCCACCGGCCCTCCCTCTTACAGGCGGAGGCAAGAAGGCACGGGAGGCCGGCCGTGAAGCGAACGAGCTTCCGGCAGACTGGGTGGAGGGGGACAAACCCCCTCCCCTTATTCCACGTAAGGTCGAATCGCGGTCCACACAAGTGGATGACTCTCGGTCCGCACCGTCACGTTCCCCGCATCACTTCTTTAGCCGTCTCTTCGGTAGGCACGAAATGTTCTCGGCGATGTATTCTCTCCAAGGTTTCCAGTAGTGCTCGTGCCAACCCGCATCAAGTGCTTCATACTGGTCGTCCGGGACGTTCGCGTGCACGAGATCCAAGACGGCGCCGTTCATGTCCTTCGAGAACGATAGCACCAACAAGGAATCGGCGTCATCCTCTCGCCAGTCGGAGCCGCGCCATGACTGCACGATGAGCCGCTTGGCGACGACTGCCAGGTTAACGCCTTCGATGAAGCCGTCCCAAGCCGTGAACGGGGCGCCAAGCTTCATCGAGATCATCGCTCCACCGCCCGTCGCCGCGGAGTGTCTTTTCGGATCGAGGTAAGTGTCGAACAAGTCGTCGGGCGTCGTCGCGAACTTCACGCTCTGGATGATGGTCCTCGCCATAGGGTCGGCCTTCCAAGGAGGGACACGCGGCTCCCCGCTTAATCATGCCCTTTCGCCGTTCGAGCCGACCGGGTGAAACGGGATAATCTTCTCCCGCCATCGAACAGCTGTCTGCCACGAGGGACGCGTCAGACCCACGGCCAAGACGCGTCTCGTGGCGGCACTCTCACAAGCGAGATCCGCCACCTCTCCCGTGGACACCGATCCCACGTGGTGAGATGGGACGAACCCCCGGATCGTGGGACGGGTCCGCCCTGTCCCAGCACCGAGGGCGCGTCAGTGACGGCGATGGAGGATCTCCACCCCACTTCGCCGGCGCACGAGTCTCGCTTTGAGGTCGTAGCCGTAGGCGACCCCGGCCGCGAGCCCCGCAAGATGCGCGAGGTGGGCGATCTTGGTCCCGTCGCCTAGCCCGAAGATGTCGAGGACCGCGAAAATCGCCGTCATCGCGTAAAGCGGCATCGGGAATATGATGAAGATGACGGTTAGGTTCGGGTAGAGGATGGTCACGGCACCGAGCACGCCCATCAAAGCGCCGCTGGCGCCGAGCACGGTTCCCGGGAACAGGAGAGACTGCGCGACGCCGGCCACGAGGCCGCACACGATGAAGAACCCGAGGAACCGCGCCGGCCCTATCTCCCGCTCCAGGTAGGGGCCGAAGAAGTAGAGGAAGAGCGAGTTGAAGAGGAGATGGAAGGGGTTGTACGGGTCGTGGGAGACGATCGACGTGAGAAGGGTCCACGGGGCGCTTTGGACCGTCCCGACGTTGAGGCCGAAAAGTGCCAGGACCACGCGCGGGTCCCCCGAGTAAAAGAGGACCGCCCACTCGGCCAGGTACACGACCACGAGTGTCAAAAGCAGTTTCTTGTTCATCGAACCGCGCGTGAAGGTCCGTACGCGCGACGCGACCGACGGCCCGCGCGCGACGGGTGAGCGCCACTCGGGTTGGAAGAACTGTCCCGAAGACCTCGCGCTCTCCCGATATTGCGAGAGGGCCGCGCATTGGTGGCTCTCCGGCAATCGGTGGTTGACGCAGAACGCGCGGTTGCAGAACCTGCATTCGAAGGGCAGATACTCCTCACGGCCGCACAGATGGCAGCTTCCCGAGACCATCGAGGCGGCGAACGCGCCATGCTATAAAATAGGTTGTTCGCGCTGCACCGTCCATGGTACAGGGGCCTTTCTCCGGCGCGGAAGCGAGGGGCGGTAGGGAAGCCAGAAAACCCAACCCGCGGTCGCGACCGATCCTACCGTTTACTCCTATGCCGATCGGCTCGGCCTTGAGCGCCGACCCGGCGGTCGCGACGATGATGGCGGCGGGCCGTCTCATCGCTGCCGCGCGTCTTCCGGCGAACACGGTCGTCGACCTCTCGTCACGCTACGGTCCTCGAGTCACCGCCACGGCCGCTGGGTCTCCCTGCGGAAAACTTGAGCCCGATCACTTCGTCGAGATCGTCGACTACGATCCCAGGCTCAACAATCTCACGTTCATCGGACCCGCCCCTGCCGGAGATTTCGCGCCCCTCCACTGGCTGATCCATCGCGCGAAAAGGGAAGTGAACGCCGTCATCTCGGTGAGAGACGACGTCGTTGACGAGGCGCGAAGGAAAGGCGCGGATTTCACGGCGACGACGGGCCCGCCGGCGCGCGACTTTCTGGAACTCGCCATGCAAGTTCTCGCCGGGTTGAGGGCGTCGAACTACGTCGTCACCGAAGGGCACGGTATCGTCTGCGCAGGAAAGACGCACGACGAGGTCGCGAAGACGGTGGTGGGGCACCGGGACATGGCGCAACGGTTCCTTGCCGGACGGACGAGTTGAAGGGTTTTCTCTTTCGCGTCCGCGCTCCATCATAGTGAACCCTCCGGTTGCACTTCACGGCCGTTGGAGAACACTTGTTCAACAAACCATATCGGGGACCTCCGGTAAGCCGCGTTACGGGCTTTTCGTGGCTAAGCCTTCTCCAGATGGGGAGAACCAAGGTTCAACAAAGCCTATATATTGAGCACGGCAAGTCTGGTCATCCCTTCTTAAAGGGAAATAGGAGTCGAGTCCGATGAAAAAAGCCCGCGCCAAAACCTTCGCGATCCTCGCTGTCTGCTTCATGGCACTCTCGGTCGTTCCGGCCGGAGCGCTTCCTACGCCAGGCCTGTCGGGCTCAGCCTCGCAGACCGTACTCGGGCGCGTCTTCCCGGAAGCCATGCAGACGAACGATTACATCTCGTACGACGAGGCGAGACAAGGCCTGGACATGCTCGCCGCGGCTCATAGCGACCTCATGAAGGTCATCGAGGTCGGTCCCTCCGTCGGTTGGGTCAACGCGGCGACCGGACAAAAGGAGCCGAGCCAGGTCATAATGGTGGAGATGACGAACACCAAGTCGGCGATCGCCCGCGAGGACAAGATCGTCGTCCTCTACATGCTCTCGATCCACGGCAACGAGAAGGGCGGCCGCGAGGGGGGACTCCGGGTCATCGAAGACCTCGTGACGACGCAGGGGATCGTCGTCGCGAAGCCCGAACTCAAGAAGTACCTCGATTACATGATACTCCTCTTCCTTTTCCCGAACCCAGACGGTTGGACGCACGAGGAGGCCGAGTACCGGGCGAACTGCCCCGGTTACTTCCCCGTGCCGGCTCCGACCCCTGACGGGTGCATCGAGAGCCAGAACTTCGTCCGCGTCAACGGCAACGGCGTGGATCTCAACAGGCAAGGGCCGACCGTCGGATGGTCGCGCGGCCAAGGCTCGCACGCGTCCATGTCGCAGCCCGAGTCGCAGGCCTACTTCAATTACATCAAGGCGAACTACGACAAGATCGACTACGCCACGGACATCCACGGGATGTTGCAGCCGGCAGACGGCGACCAGAACGTGGTGAACCAGAACGCGCAACCGCCGGATCCGATGGACGGGGCGCCGAACCCCGATGACTTCGTCCACACGGGCCCCGTGATGGAGAACGACGTGAGGTCGCGTGGCCATTTCGTCCTCACGATGCTTCCCGCCGGCCGGTTCACGCCGAGCGAGATGGTCGATATCACGTCGCTTGCGGAGCTCGTGAAGGAGCGCCTCAACGCCGACCCCGCCTTCACCGAGTGGAGCACGCTGCCGCAGTCCGGGGTCGCCTGGGGAGGCGAGTTCAACGAGTGGGGTACCGTCTGGGACACGATCGGTTACACGGACAGCGGTTTCTCGTCCGACTTCTTCGCGCAGGACCAGGGCCTCAACGCGCCGGGTGTCGACTTCGAGCTCGCGTACAACCACGTCACGTTCGACAACTACTACCCAGGCCTCGCTGCGCGCATCAACGCGTACCACGTCGAGGCCGTCCGCATAATCGTCTCCGCCTTCATGGACCAGGCGGCAAAGCAGATCAAGAACTCGATCGAGACCAACGGCAAGAGGACGGCCTATCTTGACAACCCGAAGGTCGTGACCAACGCCGACGATGGCAAGCCATTGGAGGGCTGGGCGAAGGAGAACCCGTTCGAC
Source organism: Euryarchaeota archaeon (assembly GCA_016207515.1). NCBI lineage: Archaea > Methanobacteriati > Methanobacteriota > Methanobacteriota archaeon. The sequence continues at coordinate 10,015 of JACQPN010000006.1, forward strand.
GACACGTGGGACCTCGACCACATCGTCTTCCAAGCGACGCCGAACGACTACTTCGCGGACCTCAAGCCGTTCGTCGCCGACGGCGACAGGCCCGGTGTGCTGATGCCGATCGTCGCACGGGAACTCGCGACGCCGGCGCTTTCGAACTACGACAACCTGATAGTCGCCGGAAGCGCCGCGGAGACGATCAGCGGGAACGCCCAGGCGATCACCGCGCTCAAGGACTGGGTGTCGGCCGGCGGGAACCTCGTCGTCACCGATTCGGCGTTGACGCTTCTTGGCGAGATGGGGATCGTGCCTTCGGCCTCCATCCACCAGAGCTTCTACTACGCCGGCTGCAGTAACCTGGTGCGCGAACACGCCTTGAACGTGGGAGTGCGGGGTCTTGCAAGGATGCTCTACGAGCCCGTGCCGCTCGGTTACACCATCTCCAGTAACTCCGCCCCGGGTTATTACTTCGACCTGGATGCGATGAAGGGTGCGGGAGCGGACATCGCCGGCTACGGCGGCGCGGGCCAAGGTTGCGTCGAGCGCGTGAACCAGACGAACCTCGGCATCGTGAAGCTGGGAAGCGGCAAGGTCACGTTCATCGGCGCGATGCTGCCGGACCCGTCGGAGGAGTTCTACCACCCGTACGGGCTCGACTCGTACGCGACTACCTATTCCGCGAACCAGATCCTCAGAAACGCCTTGGGTTGGGAGCAGGTATACGCGCAGCCGCCGAAGGTCCTCGACGACCTTGGAAAGGAGGTCACGGCAGACCTCGGCGCAGGGCTCGACGCGCAGACGACGGCTCCCTCCAGGACACCAGGCTTCGAGACGATGGCGCTCGTCCTGGCAGGGGCATTCGTTGCCCTCGCCGGACGCCGGAAGCGAAGCGCCTAGGCGCCTCTCGTCGCCCGTGTGGGCGCGGAACGCGTCGTTTCATCGCGGTGGGCGCTAGAAAGAGCCGTGCTCAAGGCGGATTGCGTGAACCGTGCCCCCTGATATTGGGACTTTGACGCCTCTTCGACGGTGGACGCCTCATTCGCCGAGGGAGACCCACGCCTGTACCGACGACGGATCGGTCTCCAAGGCGGGAAGCTGCCCGTCAGCGCCTGTCACAAGCTTGAAGTTAGGCGAAAACGCGTGGCCAAGGACGTTGACGAGCGACAGGACGGGGATCGGCCACCCCGGCTGCGACCCTACGTCGCCGGGAAGGTCTTCTGGTTTTCCGGCCGTGATGAGTGCCCGGTGCTTGCCGAAACGTTCGACCGACACCGGGATGACGAGCGGCACGACCTTCGCAAGCAGCACATCGAGTACGTCCGAGTGGGTCCACGGGCGTTCGCCCTCCTCGATCCCGTAGACGGTGGCGATCGGGGCGCGTAGCGCGGTGAGTGTGTCTTCGAGGGCATCATCCGGCAGGCCCCACCACGTGCCGGCGGCGTAGGAAGCCCTTCGTTTGAAGGTGTCAAGAGCTAGAAGGAGGAGACATGATAGCGTGTCCCGGATCGCCCCACGGGCCAACTCGACTTCCAGCGCTTCGACGCGTTCGGGGGCCTGGGCGCGAGGCTCCGGGCCTGTGGGCGGTCTCGGGCCGGGCTGTTCGTCGTCAAGTTCCCCGGCCGAACTCACGTCCGCGAAAGAATGGACCTCGCCCTCGATGACGGCGCCCGCCTCGACTAGTACGGGGCCTCGTGACGAGACATCGCCCTTGACGCGCGCGCCGCCCGAAACGACGACGCCGCGCAATCCCACGACGTCCCCGGAGCACACGGCACCTTCCCCGATTACGAGGACGCCCGAAGCCGAGATGCCTGCCGGCACTCGCGTACCCGGAGGGATCTGGAGGTCGCCGGCGAACCTAGTCAGTCTTCGCTGCATGGGAGGAGTCTCCTTCTATGCACGATTCTTCGTCACTTCTCTATTTGGACTTGTCGAGGGGGGAGTCGCAACGGCGCAGCGTCGGGGCTCCTTCTCCTTGGAAGGCAGCCTAAATAGTTGTCGCATGTCGGTTAAGTACGGGGGGCAAGGAAGGACTCTCCCATGGGCGGCCAAGATCCGGGCGCTCCAGCCGACGCGCCAGCTACGAGCCCGCAGATGGGGAAGGTGTTCTCCGCGGAGAAGCGCATCGCGGGCGTGCGGCTTGCGGTGATCGCGACCGGCACCATCCTCTACCCCATGGTTCTCGACAAGACGGGCACTATCCCCTGGCTTGCGTATTCGCTGCTTGGCCTTGCCTGGGTGTATGGGACGTACGTCTACGTCGCGGAGCCGTATCGAAGCAACCCCGTGCTCCTATCCTCATACGTGTCGGTCGTCACGGACGCCTTCTTCACAATGCTCTGGCTCTACGCGACGGGCGGCTTCGAATCCCCGTTCTACATCGCCCTGTACCTTGCGGTCGTGGCGGTGGCTTTCCGGTTCGGGCCCAAGGAGACGATGTTCGCCGCGACCGCGTATGCGGCGGGCTACGTGGCTCTTCTCTGGCTCACCGGCGAGTTGGTAGCTCACGAAGGCGAGACGTTGACGCGGGTCACGTACATTTTTCTCGCAGGCCTCGTGGGCGGCGTCATCGCAAAGGAGATGCTCGTAGAGACGGGCGAAAAGCAGGAGGCGCGCCTCCTCGCCCAGGATCTTGACCGCCAGGTCAGGGAACGGAAGGAGGCCGAAAAGGAACTTCGTCGACAGAAAGACCAGTACGAGACGCTGCTCCAAGCGCAAAGCGACGCCGGCGAAGCGGTCGCCGTGGTCGACATCTTGACCCAGCGCGTCATCTACGCCAACGACGCGATCCTCCGCGTGCTCGGCTACACCAGGGACGAACTCCAAGGCACGCCCTTCACCGCGTTTGCGGCACCCGAAAGCATGGACATAGTGGTCTCTCTGGTAAAGGCGGCGATTGGGGGAAAACGCCTTGGTGAACGTTACGAGGTGGTCGTGCTGAGAAAGGACGGGAGACGAGTGACCGTGGAGGTGACGGCGAAACGCCTCGAAGGCCAACCGGGCCTGAAGTTCATGATCGTTGGGCGCGACGTAACGGAAAGGAAGGCGCATGAGGTCGCCCTCGAACAGAGCGAACGCCGGTTCATGGCGCTTTCGAACGCGGCCCTGGTCGGCGTCGTCATCCACGAGAACGGAAAGATCGTGGAGTGCAACGCGGAGTTCGCGAGGATGTACGGCTATTCGCGCGACGAGCTCTTGGGCAAAAACGGCCTCGACCTCATCGCCCCGGCCTCCGTCGAGGAGGTGAAACGGGGTCTAATGGACCTCCGTGGCGACACCTACCTAGTCACCGCCCTGCGAAAGGACGGTTCCACGTTCCTCATGGAAGGAGCCGCGCGCGATCTGACGTTCGAAGGACGACCCGCGAGTGTCGCGACGGTCCGCGACGTGACGGCGAGCAAACGGGCAGAGACCGAGATAAAGGAGACCGCATCGCTCTATTCGGCGACGCTCGAATCAACGGGCGACGCGATCGTCGTCATCGGCCGAGGGGGAAAGATCAGAAGCTACAACCAGCGCTTCATTGAGATGTGGAAGATCCCCGAAAGCATGATGCGATCCGGCGACGACGCCAAGGCGATCGCGTCCGTTCTGGGCCAGCTTTCCGATCCCGAAGCCTTCGTCAAGAAAGTGGATGCCCTGTACGCCGACCCCGACGCCGAGAGCTTCGATGAAATCCGATTCCGCGACGGGCGCATCGTCGAGCGCTATTCGCGCCCTCAAAGGGTATCGGGAAAGAGCGTGGGCCGCGTCTGGAGCTTCAGGGACGTGACAGAACGCAGGCAGGCGGAGGAAGCGCTCAGGAACAGCGAGGAAAAATACCGGCGGGTCGTGGACAGCATCCAAGACGGCTACTACGAGGTGGACCGTCATGGCACGATCATTCTTTTCAACGATTCCCTCGCCCGCCTCACGGGACTCGGAGCCGACGAGCTTTTCCACGCGAACTACGCGGATTTCATGGACAAGGCGGAGGCGTTCCGGGTCTTTCAGGCCTTCAACAGCGTCTGGCAGACGGGGGGCCCGATGGACAGCTTCCCTTTCACCCTGCGCCACAAACGCGGCGAGGAGACCCCCGTCGAGTGCTCGGTCTCACTCGTGGTCGACGACCACGGGCATAAGGCAGGCTTCCGGGGCATCCTTCGTAACGTCGCCGAGAGGCGGCGCGCCGACGAACTTGCCGAGCAGGCGAAGGAGCTTGAACGCCTCAAGGACATGAACGAGTTCAAGGCGCGTTTCCTCAACACGGCGGCCCACGAACTGAACACGCCGCTCACCCCGATAAAACTCCAGTTGCACCTGCTTCGCACCGAGGCGAAGGGCACGCTCGCCCCCGGACAGGCCCGCGCCGTCGTCCTCCTGGAGCGCAACATCGACCGGCTAGGTCGGCTCGTCGGCGACCTCCTCGAGGCCTCGAGGCTCCAAGCGGGAAAGCTCGGCATCGAACACAAGCCAGTGGACGTGAACGTTGTGGCCCGGGAGGCGATTGAATCATTCAACGAGCCCGCGCGAAGGGCAGGCGTGGAACTCGTGCTGCACGAAGGCCCCAAGGCGATCGTCCTCGGCGACGACAAACGCCTGACCCAGGTCCTCTACAATCTCTTGAGCAATGCCGTGAAGTTCACGGAGGAAGGCGGCCGCATCGACATCGACACGGGCACCCACCGGGGCGCGGCGGTCGTTCGCGTGAGCGACACCGGCGTCGGCATCCCAAGACCCGACATGAAAAGGCTTTTCCAACCCTTCAGCCAAGTCCCCGATCCCGGAGGAAAGCCGCGCCCGGGCACGGGACTTGGCCTCTACGTCAGCAAAGGGATAGTTGAACTCCACGCCGGCCGCATCTGGTGCGAAAGCGCCGGAAGGGGACAAGGGGCAAGTTTTGCCTTCGAGATACCGCTCGCGAGCGAATCGAACCACACGCCTCCGTCGGCCGAGGGCACTACGACGGGCCAGGCATAGGAAAGAGGACGCGCGCCCCCCACGCCGCCACTTGACGGCAGGTCAAAAGATTTTAACGCGACCAGAGGCCTTCCCGTCCACGTGCCGGGCAGATCTTACGAGGACTTCCAGGTCGGCGAAGTGATCATGCACACCATGAAACGCACGATCACGGAGTCGGACAACACGCTCTTCTGCTCGCTCACGATGAACACGCAGCCCCTCCACATGGACGAGGAGTACGCGAAGAAAAGCGCGTTCGGGGCCCGGATCGTGAACGGGCTGCTCACGATGGCGCTATCCGTGGGGATCAGCGTCCGCGACCTCACCGAAGGCACGCTCATCGCGAACCTCGGCTACGACCGCGTGGAGCACCCGAAGCCCGTCTTCCACGGCGACACCATCGGCGTCGAGACGAAGGTGCTCTCGAAGCGCCGCACCTCGCAGCCCGGGCGCGGCCTCGTGGAGTTAGCGCACACGGTGAAGAACCAGAACGGCGAGGTCGTCTGCAAGTACCAGCGCACGGTCCTCATCCAGGTGCGCGACCCGGAAGAGAGCGGTGCTTGATGGACCACCGACCCCTGCGCAGCGTACTTTTCACTCCCGCCACAAGGGCGGACCGGTGGTTGAAAGCGCTTGAAGGGCCGGCGGATGTCGCCGTCATCGACCTCGAAGACGCGGTCGCTCCTGCGGACAAAGAGACTGCCCGGCGCTCGGTAGCCGACGCGCTGAAATCGACGAGGGCCGGGAAGACGCTCCGGGGTGTTCGCATGAATTCGTGGACGAGCCGGTGGGCCAAGGACGACTTGGAGGCGATCGCTCCCCTTCGACCGGACCTAGTCGTCCTCCCGAAGGTCGAATCCGGCGACGACGTGATCGGGGCCGACCTCCTCCTCACAGAACGCGGATGCGACGCGGAACTCCTTCTCATCATCGAGACGGCAAGGGGCGTCATGGCGGCCTCCGCGATCGCCTCCGCCTCACCTCGCGTACGCGCCGTGGCGTTCGGGGCGGAGGACTACGCGGCAAGTGTAGGCGCAAGGCGGACCGTCGACGGACTCGAAGTCCTCTATGCGCGTAGCCACGTCGTCGCCTCCGCAGCGGCCGCGGACGTGGACGCGATCGACCAGGTCTTCGTGGATTTCAAGGACGCCGCCGGGCTCGAACGCGACACACGTTTCGGCGCCCAATTGGGGTTCACGGGTAAACAGGTCATCCATCCCGACCAGGTCCCGACGGTGCACCGGGCGTTTCGGCCATCGGCCGGCGAAGTGGCATGGGCGAAAAAGGTGCTGGACGCCGTACGCTCGGCGGGGACCGGCCAAGGCGGTGTCGTCGCCGTCGATGGCCGCATGATCGACCCGCCGTTGATCCGCCAAGCCGAGCGCGTCATCGCATTATCTGTCTTAGACGCGCCTTGAGATCGCCGGGCAGCAGTACGCCAGAAGCATGACATCACCACACCGGACGCGGCCACCCACGGCCCTAGGCGCGCCCGTCGGATGCGCCGATTGATTCGCACGCATTCTAGAGGCTGCACCTGACCCCGGGACAGTGCTTCGACGCCCGTAGCAAGAACCCGCACCTCGGGAGAAAGCCGTATTTAAGCCATTCCGTCAAACGGGATTAACCAATTCGGCGGAGGGAGAACCGTGAATCCCGTTCCCGCCCACGCTCCCGTTTCGATGCCTGACCGGGGGGAGTCACCGACGAATGTCAGCTCCCCCGGCAGATTGCAGGCGACGCTCAACGAGACCGTCGCGGGTTACATCTCGCCCGTCTCCCTCGGGCTTGGGATTCTCTACGCAGTGCTTGCAACCATCTACTTGACGACGCTCCCTCCGCCAATCAACGTCGGCGTAAGTCTGGCACACGCGACCGCCTCCGTCCTCCTTCTTGGACTGCACATCGCGGTGCGAGGCCGCACTGTACCCGGCGATCTCTCGCACATGATAGGTACAGGTGTGGCGCTCGTCGCCACTGTCGTCGCGGCGGCGCTCGTCGTCCTCACGGGAAACGCCGTCCACAGCACGTCATTCACCATCATCGTGATCGGCGTCGGCGTGTTCTTCCTGTCGTGGCGCTGGCTCGCGGCCGCCGTCTTCGCCGCGGACTGCGCGTGGCTCGCGGTCGCCTCCTTGGGCGGCCCTTCCCCGTATTGGACGCAACTCGGGTTGTCCCTTTTCTCCGCCAACGTCCTCGCGTTCCTAGTCCACCTCGTCAGGATGCGCACGATCGGCGGCCTCGAGACGCTACGCTCCGTCGAGGCCGAGCAAAGCCGTAAGCTCGAACGCCAGACGGAGAAGCTTCGTGAGGCGCAACGCACGGCGCACATCGGGAGCTTCGAGTGGGACATCACCTCGGGTCGGGTCGTCTGGTCGGACGAGCTGTACCGCCTCTTCGGGATCGCCCCAGGGTCGATGGCAGTCACATACGACCAATGGCTTTCGATGCTTCGGCCGGAGGATCGGGACGAGGCCGGAGTCCTCGTCCGAAACGCGCTTGACAATGGAACGCCCTTCGAGTTCGACTACCAGGTGAGGCAGCCCGATGGCAGCATGCGATGGATTCAAGGCCGCGCCCATGTCGTGGCCGACGCGTCCGGCAAGCCCGTGAAGCTCGTCGGGACCGCCCAGGACATCACGCGTCGCAAACTCGCCGAAGAGGAAGCCAACAGGCTCAACGCGGAACTCGAATCGCGCGTCGCGCAAAGGACGGCCGAACTGGAGGCCGCGAACAAGGAACTAGAGGCCTTCAGTTACTCGGTGTCGCACGACCTAAGAGCACCCTTGATGACGGTGGACGGGTTCAGCCAGGCGCTTCTTGAAGACTACGGCGACAAGCTGGACGATGAAGGGAAGAAGACGATCCTACGAGTACGCGAGGCAACGAAGCGCATGGCCGAGCTCATAGAGGCGATACTCAAATTGTCGCGGCTAGGCCGAAGTGCCTTGAAGCCGCAGCGGGTGAACCTCTCGGTCCTTGCAAAGACCTACGCCGAGGAACTCCACAAGACGCAACCGACGCGCAAAGTCGAAGTCAAGGTCGAGCCCGGCGTCCATGCCGAGGGCGATCCGCCGCTCCTACGCGTCGTCATGGAGAACCTCATCGGCAACGCATGGAAATTCACGTCGCGAAAGGAGAACGCCTTCATCGAGTTCGGCGCGATGAAGCGGCGCGACGGGACCGTCTACTTCGTGCGAGACGACGGCGCCGGGTTCGACCCAGAGTACGCGGCCAAGCTCTTCCTTCCCTTCGAGCGCCTTCACGCGGCGAAGGACTTCCCCGGCACCGGGATAGGCCTCGCCAGCGTCAAGCGCATCATCGACCGCCACGGCGGGCGCGTGTGGGCCGACGGTTACCCGGGAAAGGGTGCCCAGTTCTACTTCACGATCGGCGCCAAGGAGGAAGGACGCGCGTCCGCGGACGTACAGCCCGCGATACGGGAGGGACGAGGGGTGAACACTTGACGGAACCAGTGATACTTCTAGTCGAAGACAACCCGGACCATGCAGACCTTACGCTCCGGGCGCTTAGGAAGAACAACATCGTGAACGACGTCGTCGTCGCCACGGACGGCGTCGAAGCCATCGATTACCTGTTCAGGACCGGAAAATACGAGAACAACGCGCGTTGGACGCTTCCACGGCTCGTCATCCTCGATCTGAAACTGCCGCGCCTAGGCGGCCTCGACGTCTTGAAGAAGCTTCGTTCGGACGAACGGACGAGGCTCCTTCCCGTCGTCATCCTCACCTCATCGAACGAGGAACGCGATCTCTTGGACGGTTACGGTCTCGGCGCCAACAGCTACGTGAGGAAGCCAATAAACTTCAACGATTTCGCAGAGGCCGTGCGCCAACTCGGGCTGTACTGGTTGATCCTCAACGAGCCCGTCCCGAAGAGGACCACAGCCACCTAGACCGCGGCCGCCCAAAGGACGGTAAGGCGCTCGGATACTGTGGTGGCGGGCGGCCGGACTAGATGACGGTCCCGTGCTTTTTCCCGGGCAACGGGTGGTCCTTGTGCCTCGCCGCCCTTAGTCTTTTGATGAGTTCGTCTCGTAGCTCCGACGGCGGCACCACGTGGTCCACGACGAGATCGTCTGCCATGACGTGGACGTCTATGTCGGCCTTGTAGGATTCACGTTTCTCCGCGATGAACCGTTCTCGCTCCGCCGGGTCCTTGATCGCGTCGATGTGCCGCCTGTACACGGCGTTTATCGCGGCCTCCGCGCCCATGACGGCGATCTCGGCGCCCGGAAGCGCCAAGGTCGCTTCGGGTTCGAAGGCGGGTCCGCACATTGCGTAGATCCCGGCGCCGTAGGCTTTCCTCACGACGACACAGAACTTCGGCACCGTCGCGGTCGACGTCGCGTAGATGAATTTCTTGCCCCGCTTCAGGATGCCGGCCTTCTCCATCGCAAGGCCCACCATGAAACCCGGCGTGTCGCACAGGTAGACGAGAGGCACGTTGAACGCGTCGCACTTGAGGATGAACTCGGCCGCCTTGTCCGACGATTCCGGGAAGATCGCCCCCGCCTTGTGCTTGCTGTTGTTCGCGACGATACCGACCACGTGGCCGCCGAGGCGGGCGAAGGCCGTCACTAGCTCCGGAGCGTAGTCGGGCCCGAGTTCAAGAAGCGACCCCTCGTCGACGAGGGCCTCCAGAAGCTCGTGCATGTCGAAGGGGAGGTTCGGGTCCGTCGGTACCAGGTCGGCGATCTTTGACGTAGGTCGTGCGCTCGGCCGGGCATCATAATGCGGCGGGTCTTCCTCGTAACCGTCGGGAAGATACGATAGGAGGCGCCAGACGAGCCGCGCCGCGTCCTCCTCGTTCTCCGCGATGAGGTGGCAGCTGCCCGACTCGGTCGCATGGAGTTCGGGCCCCCCGAGTGTCTGGAGGTCGGTCTTCTCGCCCGTCACCATCTCGACCATGCGAGGGCTAGCGATGCACATCGCGCTCATCTTGCGCACCATTATCGTGAAATCGCAAAACACAGGCGTATAGGCCGCGCCGGCGACGCACGGCCCGTATAGCACCGCGATCTGGGGGATCGCGCCCGAAAGGAGCGAGTGGTAGTAGAAGTACTTCCCGATGCCCCTGAGGTTAGCAAAGAAGCCCGACTGGTCGGTGATCCGTGCGCCGCTCGAATCGACGAGGTAGAGGATCGGCTTCTTCGCCCGCAGAGCGCGTTCCTGGAGCCGCAGGAACTTCTCGACGCCCTTCTCCGCCATGCTCCCCGCTTTCACCGTGTAGTCGTTCGCCATCACGTAGACGCTTCGCCCGTCGAAGTCCCCGACACCGGTCACCATCCCGTCGGCCGGGAGGTCGGCGTTGCGGTTGTTCGCGAACAATCCGTCCTCGAAACTGAGACCACCCGGGAAGAATAGTTTCAACCTCTCCCGGACGAACAGTTTCCCCTCGTCTTTCAGCGCGGCCCTGTACTTCTCCGGCCCACCCTTCTTGAGCTTCGCCGCCTCCCCTTGTATGCTCGCTTCCCGGGCGCTTGCATCGTTTGCCATCTTCTCACCCTTCTATCTCGGCGAGCACCGTGTGCGAATCCACCACGTCGCCCGCCTTCACTAGCAATCGTTTCAGCACACCGCCAGTCGGGGCCGTTACCTCGTTTTGCATCTTCATCGCCTCGAGTATCATAAGTACATCCCCCTTGGCCACCTTCTCGCCTTCGGACGCTCTCACGGCGACGATGCGGCCCGGCATCGGGGGCCTTATCCTGGCTTTCCCCGTCTCCTCGACCTCGTGTTTTCCGGGAGCGCCGCGCGGCGAGAAGAAGGCGACCCTATAACCCACGGGGCGCCCGTCTATCAGGGCCTTCTCGGCGGCGACGAGCTCGACGTGGTGGCGCCGGCCCGAAAGCCCCACCGCGACGGAGCGCCCCGCCGCCTCGCAGGAGAGCTCGTACGTCTCTCCGCCGACCTCCACGCTCACCTTGTCCTCCACGCGCAAAAGCCACAGTTCGTGGCGTTCCCCATCGATCTCAATTACGACGTGCAATCAGGGCGCCTCCCTGGAACGTCGCGGCGGAAGGGTGTGCGAGTGGTGCGCCGCGCCGAGCCCGCCTCGCCCCCCGACGGCCAATGCGGCGGCGATCAAGGCGGCCCGCTGCCTCGAGGAACCGACACGTTTCTCCTCCTCAAGCCGTGTTCTCTCGATTATCCCGCGCTCCTCGATGAAGCGCGTCGACAGGTCGCCTTTGAGGAAGGCCTCGTCGGCCAATATCACGCGGTGAAACCCGACGTTCGACGGAAGACCGGAGAGCGTGAAGGAGCCGAGTGCCGCCCGCATCCTCGCGGCCGCCTCGGGCCTCGTGGGACCCCAGGCGATGACTTTCGCGACCAGACCGTCGTAGTGGCTTGGCACGTCAAGGCCTTCGACGATCGCGGAATCGATCCGAATCCCCGGCATGGAAGGCGCGCTGTACCGGGTCACGCGTCCGGGCGAAGGACGGAAGTCGTTGAGGGGATCCTCGGCGTTGATCCTGCATTCGATCGCGTGGCCGTCCGTCCTGATGTCGCGTTGATGGAGCGTCAGGGGTTCCCCGGCGGCGATGCGGATCTGCCACTTCACGATGTCGACCCCGGTCACCATCTCCGTCACCGGGTGCTCGACCTGGAGCCTCGTGTTCATCTCGTTGAAGTTGAACCGGCCGTTCGAGTAGAGGAATTCCATCGTGCCGGCGTTCGTGTAACCGCCGGCCTTGGCGAGTTTCACCGCGAGCTCTCCAAGGTCGCTCCTTTGTGCCTGGCCGAGCGCCGGACTCGGGGCCTCTTCGAGCAGTTTCTGGTGCCTGCGCTGGATGCTGCATTCGCGCTCGCCCAAGTGGATGAGGTGGCCTTTCTCGTCGCCAAGGACCTGCACCTCGATGTGGCGGGGCCTCTCCAGGAACTTCTCGATGAAGACGGAGCCGTTCCCGAAGGCTGCGGCCGCTTGGGAACTCGCGGCATCGAACATGGCGCCGATCTCCGATCCGTCCCGGACTATCCGCATGCCCATCCCGCCTCCGCCTGCTGCGGCCTTGAGGATCACCGGGTAACCGATCCTTGCCGCCACCCGTTCCGCCTCCGCAGGATCCGCGAGCGCGCCGTCGCTACCAGGCGCCACCGGGACGCCTTCGCGGATGGCCAGGGCCCGGGCCCTCACCTTGTCTCCAAGGACCTCCATCGCCTCGGGCGAGGGGCCGATGAACTTGATCCCTGCCTTCCCGCATGCTCTGGCGAACATGGCGTTCTCCGAGAGAAAACCGTATCCGGGGTGTATCGAATCACATCCGGTCCGCTCGGCCGCTTGTAGGATGAGGTCGATGCGGAGGTAACTTTCGGCCGGAGGGGCGGGCCCGAGGCGGACGGCGGATGTCGCAATCTTCACGTGCGGGGCACGTTCATCCGCGTCACTGTGGACGGCGATGGTCTCTATTCCCATCTCGGTGGCGGCCTTCATGACGCGTAGCGCTATCTCGCCGCGGTTGGCCACCAGTATCCGTTCGAACATCACGCCATCCGCACTTCTTCGAAGGCATTTAAACTCATTCAAGACGTGGGAGCGAGGCCGACGCTCCTACGAAGCCATCGAGGGGGCGAATACGCGAAAAGGCCGAGGAGTGCGGCAAGCATTCCGAACGCCCGGATGAGTATCTGTGCTGCGTCGCTTTGGAAGGCCCCTGGAAGCGGGATGAGCACGATGCTCAAGGTCAAGGCGATGATGCTCCATGAGGCGAACCGTATCCGGTGCCTCACCTCGGGGTCGGTGACGCGGCGGCCCAGAACAAGGTATGAAATCGAGGCGAGCGTCTGCGGGACTGCGAGGAACACCAGGATCATGAGGAGTAATGCGGGGTTCGAAGGGACGCTCGGGACGAACGCGGTCCGCCATGGTCCGACAGTGAAGCCGGTGGGTCTAGTGCTCACGATGTTATAGACGAGTACGAAGAAGTACATGCCGTACAGGACGAGGATCGGGAGGAGAAGAGTCTTGGTCCCAGTGAAGACGTAAAGGAGGTAGTAGAGGAGGCAGGTGAGCGAGAAGCAGAGGAGCAGTAGGTTCACGAAGATGATCGTGGTGTAAAGGCTCAGGTCGACAAGCCCGTTCTCGGCGCCAAGGCCGAGAAGACCGTAGACGACCTTGTTCGCGCCGATGGCGATCCACCAGGTCGAAAAGAGCGTGGACGCGAGTTGATCGGTAGGCGCCACGCGCCGTTGCAAAAGCTTCCGGCCGACAAAGGCGTAAACGGATCCCTCAAGGATGGTCAACAGGGCGCCGACGAGGACCAGGTCAGGCCACCCCGGCGGCGTGGAGAATGGCAAAGCACCTATCGCATGCCCGCGTCACGGGGCGTGCGCCGTCTTGCAGGATCCCGCTCGCCGACGACGCGCCCGCCAAGGACTGCGGTCGAAGGCCCGGGCGCTCCATCTGGATGGCCCGTTCGCCCGCGCCGCCGGTCGGGTCTTGCATCTCTCCTTGTCTACGCCCGGATGCCGGCGGGGCGTAGGCCACGTAGATCACGGAGGCGGCCGCCAGGCCGATGAGGCGGCTTACGACCTGCCACACGTCGCCGACGGTGAGACCGAAGGCCCACGGCGAAGTGCTTCCAGATATCCCGAAAGAGGATGCCATGAAAATCGCGCCGAACCATATCGCGATGCTGCCCGCGACCAGGAGGATGCGGCGCTTCTGTGCCTTCTCTCCGACCCGGAAGTAGAGGCTCAGGTAGGCGATGGCGCCCAGGGTCGGGGGGACGAGGAGCCCCAGGAGGACGGCGTAGAACACCGGGCCGCTTGTGATCTGGTGCGCGTAGAATACCCTGGTCTGCCACTTGGTGACCTCCACTCCGGCCGGGCCACTTGCGTCGACGTAGTAGACGAGCAGGGCGAAGTACAGGAAGTAGAGGCCGGCGATCGGGTAGAGGAGGTTCCGTCTTCCCGTGTAGACGTACAGGAGGTAGTATAGGAGGCCCACGAACGCGATGCAAAGGGCTAGTAGCAGCATGTACGTGATGCTCAAGTGGAGGGATAGGTCACTCGAACCGAGGGCGCCGGCGACCGAAAGGACCGAGCCGGCCGCGGTGATGGCGCCCAGCCCCATCCACCATATGGCGAACGATCGCGAGGCGGAGCGCGCTTCGGCGGAGACGCTTCGTTCGTTCACCCGCAGGCCGACCGACGCGTACACGATGGCGGTGACCAGCCCGAAGATCGCGTTCGCAAGCAGCGTTGTTTCAACCAAGGCTTCATTTCCCCCTGTTCCCTTGCGTTTTGTCCTGCATCAGACCAGTTCCCGTGCGCGTTCGACGGCCGTCCGGCGACCGTAGCCGCCGATGATGTTCTCGACGCCGGCAAAGCCGGGTTCGACCACCGCTCCCCGTGATGTGAGTTTGAGCGATCGGAAGCGCCGGTCGTGGTCTCCGCCCCGGAACTTCATGACGCTTACGGCTTTTCTAAGCTCGCTTTCGAGTTCCACGTACCGGAGCACGATGACGTTGTCGACAAGGAATTCGAGACCATAAGCGCTTATGGTCACCGCCGGCCCCACGATCTGCGGGACCTCGTGGCTCACGATGGTCGTCACTTGCGTGAGCTTGAAGTGGTTGAGGAGGCCCGCGATGTTCGAGCGCAGCACCTGCGGCGGCCAACCGAGGAATTCGAAGTGGCTCAAGGAATCTATCACTAGCCGCGAGGCCCCGATGGCGGCCATCGCCTCGTCGAGGATCGTGGCCCCGGACTCCCCTTGGGCGACCAGTATCTCGGGTGTCGTGCATACGACTCGGACGCGCCCTTCGTCCTCCCACTTTCGAAGCGGCCACCCCTTCGCCGCGGCGTCCCTGTAGAGTTGTTGGGGGAGGTACTCGAAGGTGACGAACACCCCGTTCTCCCCGGCCATAACGCCGGCCGCGATGAACTGTAGCGCGAGCGTCGTCTTGCCGGTTCCGGGGCTTCCGGCAAGTAGCGTCGAGTCGCCTTGGACCAGCCCGCCACCGAGCATCTCGTCGAGGCCGGCGACCCCCGTCGATACGCGTGGCGCCTTGTCGAGGCTCAACATGGTTCGGGCTCCGAGTCCCCACGCCGGGCGCGCCGGGCGATCAAGCGCTCCACCTCGTCGTTGCGGTGGCGGTCGTAAACGAGGACTTTGCGTCCGCCCGCGTCGCGAAGGCGCACGATGCCGAGGCGCACGTGCTCGGCGATCTCCTTTCGAAGCGTCTCCTGTGGGATGCCAAGCCGCAACGCGAGCCCTTCGAGGGTCTCGATTATCCCCGGGTTGCGGTGGAAAAAGACCAGGACTTGGATCTTTGTATCGGAATCCGCCCACGCGGCGAGGAGCGCTTCCGTCTCCTCGTCCTCGCTTGTTGCCGCCATGATCTTCGCAAGACTCCAACGTGGCACCGCCTCCACGGGTTAGGGGAACGCGTACCGGCCGAACGTCGCGTGCGGGGTTGGCGCTCGGTGCCCTTCGATCGGTATGGTGCCGTGTCCGTCGAGGCTGAAACGCCGCTTATTAGTTTACGGAATAGACCATCGACCAACTGGCACCGAAATAATCGGCACTGCTCAACGTCGAATCTCAAGACTGTCCGGAGCCACGTTCGGAGTTAGCGCCCTGGGTTGACCCATTGTCCTCTTGGGCAATCATTAAATATCAACCGTGATACTTACCTGTCGCTCGGATAGGTGTGGCTTGGGCAAGAACCCTAAACCCTCAGGTAAAAAAACCAGCACTACTCCCAGTGCGGCCAAGAGAAGCCACCGCGTCCCAAAGCGCGCGCCAGAACGGCCCCGCCCGTCACCTCTCGCGGCCCTTGCCGCCATGCGCCGGATAGCGTCGCATTTCGACGTCCGCCTAGACCTCGACAGGCTCCTACTCGAGATCGCGAACGGCATCACGCAAGCCACCGATTTCGACGCCGCGATCATCAACCTCTACAACGCCCACGACGAGTTGGAGGTCCGGGCCTCTAAAGGCATCCCGCCGGGCGTCGCCCGCAAGCTCACGCGCGAGCACATCCCAAGGAAACGCATCGAGACGCTTCTAAGGAAAGCCGAACCGATCTCACAATCGTACTTCATCTCGCACTCTTCGCGGCCGTGGGGAAAGTACCCGGACAGTTGGACCTACGCCCCGAAGATGAAGATGATAAAAGGCCCATCAGCCTGGCACCCCGACGACGCGCTCATTGTCCCGCTAGGCATTACGGGCCGGGGCACGATCGGTTTCATCTCCGTCGACAAACCGCGCTCGGGCCGGATACCAGACCGCGAGGAGGTGGCGCTCCTCGAACTCTTCGCCGCCCAAGCGGCCATCGCCGTCGAGAACTCGTCGCTCTACCACCAGATCGAGCGCGCCAACGACAAACTCGTCCATGGACGAAACGTCCTGAAGGACCTCTACGAGGAGGCGGAGCGCAAGGCCCAGGAACTTGTGACCCTCACCAGGATCGGCCAGGTGCTCGCCTCGAGCCTGAACACGGACGTGCTGCTCGAGACCATCTACAGGCAGATGGGTCTCCTCATGGACACTTCCAACATGTACATCGCGATCTACGACGAGAAGAGGAAATGGCTTGAGTTCCCCCTATACTACGAAGCGGGCAAGCGCATAAGGCGCGAGGGACGCCCGCTCCAAAAAGGGCTGACCGAGCACATCATCTTCACGAGGAAGCCCCTTCTAATCCGCCACGACTTCGAGAAGGCCACGAAGAGGCTCGGCATCCGTTACTTCAGGACGCCGGCGAAGTCGTACATAGGCGTCCCGATGATGACGGAAGGCCGGGTCCTCGGCGTCATCGCGATAAACAATTTCAAGGACGAGGATGCCTACGACGAAGGCCACGTGGAACTGGTATCGACCTTCGCGAGCCAGGCCGCAGTGGCCTTAAGAAACGCCGAACTCTACGCGGAGATAGTCGAATCGAGGAACAACTACGCGACCGTAGTGGAGACGGCGTCGCGCGCGGGTCAGGGCATCGCCATCCTCCACGACGAGGCGAAGGGCGAAGGCACGTACGGATTCGCCAACGACGAATTCTGCCGCATCACGGGCTACACGCGGCAAGAACTCATGGGGATGACCTACAAGGATCTCGTCGCCCCCGAGGAGATTGCCCGCGTCCGAGCGATTTACGACCGTCGCAAGCGCGGCGAGCCCGTCCCCCTCACGTACGAGACGATGCTTCTGTCGAAAGACGGTCGAAGAGTCCCCGTCGAGATCTCGGCCACGGTGACGCGCCGCGACGACGGGGTGGCCACCGTCGCGTTCGTCCACGACATCACCGACCGCAAGAGGGCCGAGGAGAACCTGCGCGAGACCGCGGATTCCCTGGCCGAGGCACAGAACATCGCGCATCTTGGGAATTGGGACTGGGACCTAGGAAGCGGAGAGGTCACTTGGTCGGATGAGATGTACCGCATCTACGGTTACGGGGCCGAGCGTTTCCCCGTGACGTTCGAACGCGCGATGGAACGGGTCGTGCCCGAGGACGCGAAGACCGTCTCGCAACTGTTGGCGCGCGACATAGCGGCCTTCCGGCCTCCCGAGACCAACTTTGCCGGTGCAGAGTACCGGATCCTTCTTCCAAGCGGTGAACAGCGCGTCCTGTACGGCACGGCCAAGGCGACAGGTAGCGAGAACGGAAAACCAGTCCGCCTCGTCGGGACCGTGCAGGACGTGACCGAGCACAGGAAAGCGGAGGACGAGTTGAGGCGCACCGTCTCGCTCGTCCAGGCGACCCTCGAATCGACGGCCGATGGGATACTCGTCGTCGACCAGGCGGGGAAGATCGTCGGGTTCAACAGGCGTTTCGTGGAGATGTGGCGCATCCCCGCCGAGATCGTCGCCTCCCGCGACGACCAACGCGCCCTCGGGTTCGTCCTTGACCAACTGGAAAGCCCCGAGGAGTTCGTGAAGAAGGTGAAGGAACTATACGCCGCCCCAGAAGCCGAGAGCTTCGATGTGCTGCGTTTCCTTGACGGACGCATCTTCGAGCGCTACTCGCTCCCGCAACGCGTCGAGGGAAAGAGCGCCGGCCGTGTCTGGAGCTTCAGGGACGTGACAAAGCGGAAACGGGCCGAAGAGGCGCTCCGGGCCTCCGAGGAGAAACTGCGCTCGATCGTCGACAGTGTCCCCGACATAATCATGACCGTCGACCGCACGGGAAACCTCCTTTACACCAACAGGCCCATCGCACCGGTCGGCGCAAACGCCGTAGGTGCCCGCGTACAGTCGCTCCTGCGGCCGAGCGCCGGTCCAGTGCTCGAATCCGTCCTCAAGGAGGTGTTCGAAGAAGAGGAGACCGTGCACTTCGAGCTCGAAGGTGCCGACGAGCATGGTGCCACGATCTGGTACGACAGCAGGATGGGCCCGATAAGCATCGGGGGCAAGGTGGATTCCGCCATCCTCGTGTGCCTCGATGTCACGAAGCGCAAACTCGCCGAAGCCGAGATCATGGCACTCTCGAACCTCAACCGCGAGATCGTGGAGAACGCGCCCGTCGGGATCCTTTACATGGACACCGAGGGCCGGATAACTTTCGAGAACCAGAGCCTCCTTGGGATCATGGGCCACCAGGGAGACCGCCCGCCGCTCAATTGGCATGAACGCATCAGCGAGCTTCCCCCCGTGAAGGCGGTGCCGAAGCTTCGCGCGATGCTCCTCGAGCTACTCGAGGGGCGTCCCTTCTGGGACTTCGAGACGGAATACACGTCCCTCTACGGCAAGCAGTTGACGATGTCGGTGTCCGGTGTGCCGCTTCGCGCCTCCGACGGCGCCCTGAAAGGAGCGCTTCTCCTCGTCTCCGACGTGACGGATCGGGTGCGCCTCCAACGTGAACTCGAATCGCATGCGAGGGAACTGGAGGCCCGCGTCGAGGAAAGGACCAAGGCGCTCGTGGCCTCGAACCGTCACCTCGCGGAGGCCAAGGCCAACCTCGAGACGATCTACAATGCGACGATCGACGGTTTCCTCTTCGTCGACAAGAACATGGACCTAGTGTCGGCCAACCAACGATTCTGCGACATCTTCGACTTCAGGCTCGACGAGCTTCTTTCCGGCGACAAGACGACGGTCCGGCAGGTGGCGAGGTCGAGGTACAAGGATCCCAGGATATTCGACGACGATCTCCGCGTCTACGATCACCCCGAGGTCGTCCTCGACAACGAGATCGAGCTAGAAAGGCCGGTGCCCCGCTGGGTCCATCAGCACAGCGAGGCCATCTACGACGATCAAGGGGGCTATCTCGGCCGCGTCTGGACGTACAGGGACATCACAGCCCAGAAAAAGCTCGCGGAGGAGGTGCGCGACCGGTCGGAACTCCTCGCGACCATAACCGAGAACACGGCCGACGTCGTGATGGCCCTCGATGGCGCCGGGGTGATACAGTTCTGCAACCGGAAATACGGCGAGCTTTTCGGATGGCCCGCCTCCGAGATCGTCGGAAAGCCGTTCTGGGAACTCTTCGCCACGACCGGAACGGGCCCGCCGTTGCAAGACCAGTCGATGGAGAACTGGAAAAGCCTTCTCCGAGGAGGGCGACTTCCTCCTCGCGACATCTCTATCCCGACGCGCGACGGCGGACACCGGGAGATGATCGTGAACGCGGCGCCCATCATGGAGGGCGGGAAACTGTCGCGGCTCGTGGTGACGCTCACCGATATCACCGAAAGAAAACGTCTAGAAGAGGAACTGAAGCGTTACACGACCCACTTGGAGCTCGAAGTGGAACGGCGGACCCTCGAACTAGTGCAATCCGCGAAGATGGCGGCCCTGGGCCAACTCGTCGCCGGTGTCGCCCACGAGATAAACAACCCTCTCGCGTTCGTGAAGAGCAACACCCAGAACGTCCGCGAGGTCCTCCACGATCTCACGGAGAGCGCGTTCCTTCGCGCCGTCGACGAAGGGCGGGTCCCGCCCGAGGCGGTGCGGGAGTTCCGCTCGTCGCCGGAGTACGCGTTCATCAAGAAGGACCTCGAACGGTTGATGGAGCAGAACCTGAAAGGCCTCGACAGGATATCACAGATCGTGTTCAACCTGAAGCATTTCGCGAGCCCCCAACAAGGACGGCGCGAACCCGTCGACATCAACCTCCTCCTCAAGGACACGATAACGATCTTCCACCCGCAGTTCAGGGGCCGCATCGAGCTTGTCGAGGAGCTCGGGGACATCCCGAAGGCGGTAGTCGATTCGGGCCAGGTGAACCAGGTCTTCATGAACGTGCTCGTCAACGCCGCGCAGGCCATACCGGGCAAGGGCACGATAACGGTGAGGACGCGCGGCACCGCCGACGCCGTGGAGGTGTCGATAACGGACACGGGGACCGGCATCGCCCCGGAGAACCGCAAACGCATCTTCGACCCGTTCTTCACCACCAAGCAACGTGGGAACACCGGGCTCGGGCTTTCCATCTGCTACCAGATAATCAAGGAGCACGGCGGGGACATCCTCGTCGAGTCAGAGTTGGGAAAAGGGACGACTTTCATCATCAGATTGCCCGTGAGGACGTGAAACCATGAACCAGAGGACGACAAGAGGCGGGGCGCAGAAGGTGTACGAGATACTGTTGGTCGACGACGAGCCGGAGGTCCTCGACGCCTTGGCGATGACGCTGAAGCGGGCCAAGAACTTCCAGTGCAACATCAAGTCGTTCTCCGACCCTCTTGAGGCGAAAAGGGAGCTCGAAGCCCGGCCCTTCGACATGGTCCTCGCCGATTACCGCATGCCGAACATGACGGGCGTCGAGCTCCTGAAACACGTCCACGAGAAGTACCCGACGACCGTGCGGGCCCTCATCACCGGATACACGGACGTCGAGATCGCCATGGAGGCGATGGACCAGGCGAAGATCCACTATTACGTGCAGAAACCGTGGAACAACGACGAGCTGCGGCTCACGGTGTACGAGGCGTTGTCCGGAAAGGCAGGAGGCTCGTGATGAGCCTCGCGGAGGTCGTCTTCGAGGCGGAGAAACGCGACTACGCGATGTGCCGCTTCACCGCGGAGCACCCGGACGTCCGGGCGATCTTCAGGCCCATAAAGTGGGGTCGCGAGGAGAACCGCATACGGGGTGTCTTGACCATCGTCGGGGCGACCGAGGTGACGAACTCGCTTGTCAAAGAACTCAAGGAGGCGGGCCAGTACGAGCATTTCGAGATCATGTCCATAGCCCCTTATGCGATCGTCCTTTCGCTTGAGGCACAGACCACTGGCGCCGGCCACAGTGGCGTGGAACTTGCCGCCCTCACGTTTTCCGCCCTCGGCTCCGAGACGATCCTCGAGCCCATCATCTTCGACAAAGGGAAGGCCCGGGTGACCGGGCTCTGCCCCCAGGTCGGCGACACGAAGGAAGCGCTCCTTCGCCTCCAGGAGCTCCAGAAGGTGCAGGAGTGGACGCAGTTCCGGGTCATCCGCGTCGGTACGTTCGATCCCGTGGGCTTTGGCGAGAAGCTCCGACCGGTCCTGGACGCCGATCAGGAGGAATTGATGATGCTCGCGATCTCGATGGGTTACTACGAGGTCCCGAAGCGCTGCAACCTCGAGGACATCGCAGGCCGCGTCGGGCTTTCGGTCTCGCCTGTGCACAAGAAACTCAAGGAGATCGAGCACACGCTCATCAACTCCTATCTCGACCCCGCCTACAAGGTCGTGAAGCGGCGCCGCAGGACGTCCTTGGGGGCGAAATCCCCCGGCGCCGCGCTCATGCGCGAGATAATCCTACGCCTCCGGCTCACGGATTTCGCGCCCGCCGGTTTCACCAAACGTTATCGTGAATCGCGCCTTATCTACCAGATCCTCGAGGAGGATACGGCCGAGAAGCGCTCGACGGGGCTCTTCGTCTTCGTCGCCGCACAGTTGTTGTTCGACGAGTTCCTGAAGTCGATGGAACGCGGCGCCGACACGATCTCCGTGGAGACCTTGGGCCGCGACGCCGACCACCTATCGCTACGCGTGAGGCAGAAGATCTTGCAGGAAGGGATCCGGACAGGCCCAATGGTGCTTCATGAACTCGTCCGCCGCTTCGGTCGCGACTCGTACGTGAAGCCCATCATCATCGAGGACGGGGAACTGCTCGTCCGCATGGTCACGACGAGGAAGGTCTCATCTGACGATATCCTTCGCGGCCTCACGGAGCTTCAAGGGGCCGGCGGCATCGTGGATTTCGACCTGTTGAACGTGAAGGACGTGACGGCCGACACGGCAATCGCAAGCATCCCGCAGCAGGAGAAGATCACCCCGCGGCAGGAGGAGGTCTTGAAGATCGCCCACGCCATGGGCTACTACAGGACCCCGAGGGAGTGCACTCTAGAGGACATCGCGCACACGCTCGGCATCAGCACCAACGCGGTGCACAAGAACCTCACGGCCGCGGAGCAGAAGATCGCGTGCGGGTACTTCGCGGGCACCTCGCGGAGTTGAAACTCCGCTTGCCTCCGACCGGGGAGCGTGGAGACTACCGGTCGGTGGCTTCGCGCAGCTGATGCTGCGCTCGTCCCAGCTAGGCCTCGGCCGGGACACTTGGGGACTTCCGGCCTTCGGCTTCGCGGGCACGTCCCGGAGCTGGTCTCCGCGTCGATACACGCCCTGTGCGCGCGACGGCATGTCCCCGGCGTCCTCGCCCGCACGGTGGGATCACCCCGCGCGCTAGGATCGCCCATGCGCGCGTCCTAGGCGTCTTCGAAAAGTAACATCTCCAGCTCTTCCCACTCGTCGTCGGTCACCATGAAACCGACCATCCAAAGATCAGAATCGAAGGCAAGGAGGAAAGCCCCCGCACGGGGATCGCCCCGGCCGGGCCGGGTTGGAGCGGCGGGTGTCCTGTCGCTTTTGTTCCTTGGGCCGATGGGACTGGCGCTAGCCCTTCCCAGCGGCCCGGTGGTCTTCGTCTACGAAGACGGCGAGTACACGTTCACCGCCCCGCTGACGGTCCCCGCCGGGACCACGGTGGAGTTTCGTAACGCCATCGTCCACCTCGACGGCCCGGAACGCAATTGCACCGGCCACATCGCCGTGGCCGGCCACTGCATAAGCGACATCGAGGTCGAAGGCGGCACGCTACGCATCATCGGGAGCCGGATCGACCGGACGCTCGGCGATCGGGAGCTCATGATAGGAGCCGTGGGCGGAGTGCTCGAGATCCGTGAGAGCAGCCTGTCGCGCGTCGAGACGGTCTACGTCGAAGGCGGAAGGCCCGACGGGGCCGTTTCCGTGATTTCCGACAGTGCATTCAGCGGCACGGGTTTCGCCGTCCAGGCCTACTACGGAGCACCCCTTGTCGTCGAACGCAACGTCTTCACGGGTTTTTCACGCGCCGTCAACGTGTTCATGGCCTCGCCGCAGATCCGAGACAACCACATCCGCGCCTCGTCTTACGCCGGCATCTTCATCGCCGCCCAGACGGACAAGGCCATCCCGAACATGCCTTTGATCGAGGGAAACACGATAGAGGACTCGTTCTTCGGCATCGTGAACCTCAACGGGTTCCCCAACGTGATCCGGGAAAACACCTTGAGAAACAACACCGTAGGCGCCGCCATCGGCATACCGCCGCCACAGTTCGGCGTGAAGCGGCCCGGGCCCGTCTTCGAGCGTAACACGTTGGAGGGCAACCACATCGCGTTACGCACCTACGACGTGAGCACCGTGTTCGGCGACCCGGCCATCAGTTGGGAAGTACACGACAACGACTTCCTCTCATCGCGATGCATCGACATCGACGCGAGCGCCCGCATAGCATACCACGTCGACGCGACCTCGAACTACTGGGGTTCGCCGCAAGGACCGCAGCGGCACGGCGAGGGGTGCGAAGCGGTGGTCGGCGACGTCGATGTGGACCCGTGGCGGAGCGAGAGGGCGACGTAGGGAAGTGGTCCACACGAGCGGCGTGGATACGGCGGCCGCTGGGATGCGTTTCGGGTCCCACCCGCCGTTCCAACCCCTGCACCCACGTTGCAGGGCACTCAATGTCCTAGGGTCTCACGAAAAACCAGATAACCCCCGAACGTCGCCTATTGCCAGAGGCCGGATGTCGCTTTCCCGCGTTTTCATCGTGGTTTCTGTGACCCTGGCGGTCTTGGCTCTTCCGGCCGCGGGGGTGCTCGGTCCTGGGGACGGCGTAAAGGTCGGCCCCGGGGAGGCGGATTCGGTGGCCGCAAGCGCGGCGTTCCACGGATTCCGCTTGGAGCGACAGATCGCCTTGCCGGCGCCTTTGCCGGCGGACGCACGCGTCGACACGCAGCGTCTCCTGGAAGGGACCTGGTCGCCGGTCGTCGACGCGGAATACACCGCGACGGGGCTCCAATCGTTTGCCCGGCGGGCCGTAGGCGAGTCGTACGCATCAGGCCTCGACGAGGCCATGACGGTCGCCGGGATCGTTCCGCGTATCGGCGTGCCGCGGGAATCACCGGTGGAGCTCGTGTTCCTCATCGACGATCTCCGCGTTTCCGGCGACGCGGCAGACGCGGACGAAGCGACCTCGGCCAAAGGCGACGATTCCCCGCGGTTGCGGGAAGAAGACCCCGTCGAACGGGCCGTTCCCGGCCGCGCACCGAGGACGGCCGACGCCGGCCCGTCGATGGAACCGGTGAAGGACCACCCGTCCGGTATCCGGGAGGCGATCACCCCCCGCCCGGGCCCCGAGCCTGAAGGCGCAGGCCCCGCGCTCATCGTCGCCGGCACCTTGACCTCGATCTTAGCGCTGATCCTCGCCCGGCGCATGATCGACCGGCGCCGGCTTCTCACGGTCTCGAGCCGCAACCGTGTCCTCGAAGTCGTCACGAAGCGCCGCGGCGCGCCCATTTCGGCCATCGCCCGCGAGACGCGCCTTGCGGCGAGTACGGCGGAGTACCACGTCCGGATCCTCATGGACTTCGGGCTTGTCGTCCGCACACGCCTTCGCGGACGTGCCATCTACTTTCCTGCGGGCCTCGAGCCCGCGTCACGGGCGCGACTTGCCCTGGAGGCCAACGAGCGCACGAAGGCCATCCTGCGGCTACTCGAGCGCGCTCCCGAGGCCACGGTCCGGGACGTTGCGGCGCAAGTCGGCGTGAGCCGAACGGCCGCGCATTGGCACATGGTCCGTATCCGGGAGGCGAAGGCCCTTCACATGGCCACTTGACGATGGCGAGGATGGCTGGGCGGGCGACCACGCGACGCTCCACCCTCCGTGGCGGTTGAGATTGCCGGTCGAGGTGATCCTGGTAGCCCGTAGGATACCGAAAACTCCTTTGCCTGCAACCGACGTGTTGCATCAAGTTGGGAGCATGGGAGAACCATTGCGCACGCTGACGCCCGATGCCTTCGAGGCGATGTTGGCCAAGGCCGAGGAGCGTGCGAACGCTGCGGCCGCCACCGTGGCGGCTCGGACGAAGCGCATCGAAGAACTCCGGCAAACTAACGCGGGGATGCGTGCCGATGAGATCCGTCTCAAGGCCAGCGAGTCGGTCCGAGAGATCGCCGAACGTGACGCGGCACCGCAGAAATCGACCGAAATCGACAAGTTCGGTTTCGTCGTCCGCGTGATGAAGCGGTGAAGACAAGGACCCTTTTGCGCCCGTGGCCCACGGTGCCGTGAACGGCCTGTCATTCTCCTTGGAACCGCGCTTGGTCCGATCGGATCGGAAGATCCCTGCCGGCCCACGCCGGCAAGCCCTTGCCTTCACGTTTCGACGCTTGTCCCAATCCCGTTAAGTGGTCTCCCGCCGGTTTCCTGGATGCATGACCGAGAAGCGTAGGGATGGGACTCTCGCGACCCCGGCGCATGATATGCGCTCGGAGGACGCGTTCGAATTCGTATTGGAGGATACCGTGAGACGGCCAGAGCCGCCGCCAGTCGCCCCGGGGGGCGATCTGTCGCAAGACGACCAGGGTTTCAAGCGGCGCCTCGTCGAAGCCGAGCTCAAGGCCGAGAGGGCAAGGACCATCGCGCAGAAGGTCGCCGAGGACCTTGCCGACCTCGAGCCCAATACAGGCGCCGACAGGCGCGAGCGACTGGGCCTTCACGCAGGCGGAGCCTGAAGGGGCCCGAGCCGCTCCGGGGAGGACGGCCCACGGGGTGTCGCTGGCATTGGGTCCCCGCCGGCCGGCGGCTCCTTCCTGGAAGCGCGGTCTCGGGCCCATGGCGCTTGATTCCGGCGGCGAACCCAATCCCGACCCTTTTTAACGGGAACCTTCCATGATTTGCCCGTGCCCATAAGGCGAAAAGACGGCACCATCCGGCCGAAACTAGGCCAACATTTCCTGAAAGACCCGCGTGTCGCCGCGCGCCACGTGGGCTACGCGAGCGTTGGCCCAGGAGACGCCGTCCTCGAGATCGGGCCGGGGCCGGGGATCCTGACTTTTGCCCTCGCCGAGGCCGCCAAACACGTGTACGCAGTGGAGATCGACCGCGAATTGGCCGACCGGCTGGAGGCGAAAGGCCTACCCGCCAATGTGGAGGTGATCCGAGGCGACGCTTTGAAGGTGACGCTGCCGCGTGTCGACAAGGTGGTCGCGAACCTCCCGTACAAGATCTCCTCGGCCATCACGTTCCGACTCCTCAAGCACGGCTTCAAGATCGCCGCACTCATGTATCAGAAGGAGTTCGCCGACCGATTGGTCGGAAAGCCCGGCACCGACGACTATTCGCGCCTTTCCGTGAACGTCGCATACCGTGCAGATTGCAAGGTCATGGAGACGGTCCCCCCCGGCGCCTTTGACCCGCCTCCACGCGTGCACTCGGCCATCGTCACGCTTTCGCCCCGTCCCGCTCCGTTCAAAGTGATCGACGACGACCTCTTCGAGGACGTGGTCCGTCTGGCCTTCGGCAGCCGCCGCAAGACGCTGCGCAATGCGCTCTTGGGGCGAAGCGAATCGTTGGGGTTCACGAAGACAAGGTTGGCGGAGATAATCCCCGCGAGCGCCGAGTACGAGCGTCGCGGCGAAGTGCTGACGCCCGCGGAGTTCGCAGCGGTCGCCAATCGCATAGCACAGGGGAGGGCAGGTTGAGCATGGCTTGCGGGTGGTGGTCAGATTGACGCCCCCAGGAGCGCCCGGAAAGCAGTCGAGGCGCGCCACGATCGATTACTATGGTATCGCGTTGGAGATCCACCCTGAGGTGTACGAACCGGCCGAGGACACGGAAGCCATGCTGGAAGCGCTGCGTGTGAGGCCGGGACAACGCGTACTTGACATCGGGACGGGAACGGGAGTACTCGCGATCCAGGCAGCCCGTGCGGGAGGCCGCGTCGTGGCCACCGACGTGAACCCATACGCCGTGGCACTCGCCCGGCTCAATGCCGCTCGAAACGGCGTGGCCATTGATGTCGTGCGCGCCAGCCTTTTCCAGCCCTTCAGGGGGCGTTTCGACGTAGTACTCTTCAACCCGCCTTACCTCCCGGTCGATCCGGGGGACCGGATCCGCGGTTGGCTGAACCTTGCTCTCGACGGCGGCGAGACGGGGGATGCGGTCATCGAGCCGTTCCTAAGGGACCTCGCCGGCCACCTGGAGCCGCACCACGGGAAGGCGTTCATGCTCGTCTCGAGCTTCACAGGCGGAGGCATCGAGCAGCAGGAAGGAAACGCACAATCAAGGGGTTTCAGGGTCGTGGAGGTCGCATCGCGTCGCCTGCCGTACGAGAGGTTGGCGGTGCTCGAATTGCTCCCAAGGACCGAGGAGACCGTCGAGTTCAAGATCGAGGAGCCGGCGCGGGAGGCGAAGGAGCCCCTGTTTTTCAGGCCGGCCTTCAAGATGGCGGAGCCGCGAGCCGGCAAAGAGGTCGACCGTGATTCAAAGCTCGTTTGATCAGACCTGGAAGCTGCGGAAACCGAGCGTCGCCTTGACCTGTGAACGCCGAATGGTCCAGAATCCATCCTAAAGTGTCTTTTGGCCAAACGCTAAAGAGAAGCGGTCGGGAAAAACCGGCGGTGTGCCCTTGCACTCTTCCGATCGCACTTTACCAGATGATAGTCGGCCAGGGTTGTGCAATAGTTGGATGTAGTACCTTTCACAGAGCGCGTCCAACGGATTTCTTCTGGTGATTGATTGGCACTCAAGAGAATAGTCGTGGTCGGTATTGCGATGATATTGGTCGGCACAAACGTGGCCTTGGCCGATAACGTGGTGAACGATATTGCCGCCAACGGCGGGGACACAGTCGACGTCGGCGAGACCACGTCGATAGGATTCAAGATAGTAGCGACGGCGACGCAGCAAGGCGACACCCAGCAGGGTTGCAATGCGGCCGACGGGACGCCCGCGGCCGTGACGATACACTACCCGGAGCACGTGAGCGCGGTGCCCGACGTTCTCACATTCACCAGATGTAACGCCTTCCAGGACGTGATCTTCTCCGGCGATACCGCGGGCGACTACGAGATCAGCGCGACCGCGGACGATGCAGGGTCCGGCACGTACGCTTCGCACCAGGCCACCTTCATCCTCCACGTCGGTGAGGGCGGCTCCGGTGCCGATACGACGGCACCGCAGATCTCGATTTCCGGTGACATGGAAGCCGAGGCATCCGGCCCCGACGGAGCCACGGTCGACTACTCGATCTCGGCCGAGGACGATAGTGGGGGGGCGGTCGAGCTGTCCTGCCAGCCGCCTTCCGGTGCGACGTTCCCGCTCGGCGTCACCCTCGTCCACTGTGTGGCGACGGACACTTCGGGAAACAGCGCCGAAGCGACCTTCTCGGTCACGGTCAGCGACACCACCGCGCCCGCCATCGACGCCCATGACGACGTTTACGCCGAGGCCACGGGTCCCGGCGGAGCGATCGTGGATTACGGCTATCCAGCGTGGCATGACGCGGTAGACGGCGATGGAGTGGCGTCTTGCGTTCCCGCAAGCGGCGAGACCTACGCTCTTGGCCGCACGGAAGTCACGTGTAGCGCTAGTGATGCGGCCGGAAACTCGGCCGCGTCCTTCTTTGACGTGTGGGTGGTCGACACCACGCCCCCGGCCATCGAAGGGCACGACGACATCGTGGTCGAGGCGACGGGCCCCGATGGCGCGGCGGTCGATTACTTGGCCCCCGCCAGCCACGATCTGGTGGACGGCGACGGGGTGGCGACTTGCGACCCGGCGGCCGGCTCGATGTTCGCGCTTGGGGATTCGTCCGTGGATTGTGTTGCCGCTGACGCGGCCGGCAATTCTGCGTCGAGCGGGTTCACGGTCTCGGTCGTCGACACGACGCCACCGGTTTTGAGCCTCCCGGCCGACTTCCTTGAGGCCGCGGATGGTTATCCGGACGGCACGGTATCGTACGAAGCCTCGGCCTGGGACCTCGTTGACGGCGCCGTCGCGGTGGTATGCGATCCCGCCTCCGGCTCGCTCTTCGCTTACGGCACGACCACGGTCACGTGTAGCGCCACCGACTCCCGCGGCAACAGCGCCTCGGGGAGCTTCGATGTGACCGTCTACGTGTCGTGGTGCGGGTTCCAACCGCCTCTTGCCAACGGCCGATCGGTGTTCAAGCTCGGAAGCATCATCCCGGTGAAGTTCTGCCTCACGGCGGAAAGCGCTGGGATCACGGACCTGGTCGCCCACATCTATGTCAAGAAGCTGAGTAACAGCGCATCCGGAACGGAAATTGCGGCCGGTTCCACGTCCGCCGCAGACGTTGGCAACACGTTCCGCTACAGCGCCGACGGGGCCCAATACATCTTCAACTTGGGCACGAAGACGCTCTCGAGAGGCATGTGGCAGATCCGGGTGGACCTTGGTGACGGAGTTTGGCATACGACCAACGTGTCGCTGAAGTAGGCCCTTCCACGGCCGACACAGGGCGCGCTCCCAGCGGGGCCGCCCGGCCGTCGGCGCGGGCTTCCCGTCGCGGCGATTCCCCGAGCGGGAGGCTCGATCGGCCACGCCCCGCCCGGCCGTCGTCAACTGGGCTCGGACGAAGGCCAGTAACCTTGTGTATACGGGGAAGTCCTCGCTGTGTCCGACCAGTTATAGATGACTTTCACCAAACGCTTATAAGTGGCCGTCGCCGAGCCTTGCTTCACTGGAACGGAGGAAAATCTTGAAACATCAGGGTAACCCCCGCAAGGGGGACGGTCGAAGCCATCTGTGGCTCACGATGGCCGTAGCCGGCGCCTTGGTGCTGTCCGTCATCCCCGCGGCCTCTGCGGCGGACAACACGCCGCCAGTGTTGTCGATCCCCGCGGACATTACCGTTTACGTTGGGACCGATCCGGGCGTTGTCCTCTCCTGGTCCGCGTCAGCCGTTGACGACCAGGACGGCTCCGTTCCGGTTGCGTGCTCGCCATCAAGCGGCTCGTTTTTCCCTGTCGGCGACCACGTGATCTTCTGCTTTGCCTCGGACAGCAACCTCAACACCGCCATCGGCAGCTTCATGGCGTTCGTCCTAGGCGGGTCGCCGCCGCTGGCGCAGCCTCCGGTGATTCTCGTGCCCCCTGACCTGCGTATCACGGTCGCCAACGGGGTGACCGGTACGGTGGTGGCGTACGAGGTGGCCGCCGTCGATGAAGTGGACGGCACCATGGCGGCCGTTTGCCAACCGGCCTCAGGGTCTTTTTTCGTCGTGGGGACCACGTTGGTGAGGTGCCAGGCGACGAACAGCCGGAACCTTACCGGCTTCGGGTCGTTCAACGTGACCATCGACGAGGCCGCGCCACCTGGAGGTGGCGGCTCGGGCGGCTCGGGAAGCACTTCGGACAATGTTCCGCCTTTTCTCACGATCCCGGCAGACATGACGTTCAGGGCGGCCGGCGGCGGGGCGGTCGTCTATTTCGGAAGCACGGCCGTGGACGATAAGGACGGGGACGTGACCGTGGACTGTTCCCCCGCAAGCGGGAGCTTCTTCCCTCTTGGCGTGACCAGCGTTGTCTGCCAGGCCGTTGATTCGAACGGTAACATCGCGATCGGTGCTTTCAGCATCACGATCCTCGACCCGCCCTTCCCGCCCCCACCGCCG